>JBGTEN010000065.1:0-66555 GCA_041747755.1 Arenibacter sp.
CTTCCTGAGGATATAAAAATTGATTACACTGGGCAAATTGAAGAGCAAAACAAACAAATGATGTTTTTAGTTGGTGCTTTTTTCTCAGGTCTGGGGCTAATTATGCTAATCCTCATTTTTCAATTTGGAGGTATTTCAAAACCGCTGATCATTATGATTGCTATTTTCTTAAGTTTTATAGGGGTATTTGGCGGTCTAATGCTTACGGGATGGCCGTTCGTAATTATGATGTCTATGATGGGAATTATTTCCCTTGCGGGAATTGTCGTAAATAATGGGGTGGTACTCTTAGATTATATCCAGATTCTAATAGATCGGAAAAAAGTAAAATTGGATATTGATGAAAAAGAGCTGTTGACACGAGCGGAGGTTACAGATGTTATCATAAAAGGAGGAAAAGCAAGATTGCGCCCGGTAATTCTCACCGCAATAACCACCGTATTAGGGCTTATCCCGCTTGCTATTGGCTTGAACATAGACTTCTTCTCACTCTTTGCTACCGGGAACCCAAATATCTACATAGGAGGAGATAATGTTGTGTTCTGGGGGCCTTTGGCCTGGACAGTTATTTTCGGGTTAATTGTGGCCACATTCCTAACACTGATTATTGTTCCTGTTTTGTTCAATATTAGTTATCGCCTCAAAATAAGGCTAAGGGGTTCTAAACAAGAAAGGAAGGAACTGTATGACGAACCGGTAAAAGTAATAGCCTAAATAGGTTCATACAGGTAGTAGAATAAAAAAAATCCGATGCTCTGGCATCGGATTTTTTAGTACATAAAGTTTCGTCTATTACTGGATAGCTACAGGATCTGTTGTTTTCCACTTTTGAACATTGGCAATTTTGCTGTCAACATAATCTACTTCGCTTAACTCTTCTCCTTTCCAAAAAAACCATTTACCGGTTTTCTCACCATTGATATACGACCCTTTTGCTAACTTCTGACCTGCTTCGTCAAACATTTTCCATTCCCCATGCAGCTTTCCGTTTAAATAATATCCCAGTTGAGCAACAGCTCCATTATCATGAAAATAAGTTGCTTTCAACAGCTCTCCTTCCTTTTCAAAAGTTGGCTTTATATCTTGAGCTCCAAGAGCTATAGCCCATATAAAGGCAAAAAATAAGATTGATTTTTTCATTAGATTTGAATTAAATTTTAACTTCCTTGAACTTCAACGTATTAAAGTTACTAATATTTTACCAAAACTAAACTTTAAATTTACATTAAATTAACATTAAATTATTTAGTCTTTGATTATTAGTTAGTTACATATTGTTCATTGATAAGTAATATTATTTCATCATGCCAAAAAAATCTCGCTAAGCGATTGTTCCATTCGCTACAATACTTCTTAAATTTGTGCCTCATTCAATAAAAAGAAACTCATGTACAGAACCCATACCTGTGGTGAATTAAATGGCTCTAATATTACTAATGAAGTTGTACTCTCCGGCTGGGTGCAAACCGTTAGGGATAAAGGCTTTGTAATATGGATAGATCTAAGGGACCGCTATGGTATAACCCAACTAATTTTTGATCAAGATCGTTCCTCTGTGTTGCTTTTGGAACAAGCCAGAGCATTAGGAAGGGAATTTGTAATTCAAATAAAAGGAACCGTTATAGAGCGATCCTCCAAAAATCCCAATATCCCCACCGGTGAAATTGAAGTGCTAGTTGCAGAACTAAACGTTCTGAATCAATCTTTAGTCCCTCCGTTCACTATTGAAGACCAAACTGACGGTGGAGAAGACATTCGTATGAAATTTCGTTATTTGGATATTCGAAGAAATCCCGTAAAAAATAACCTTATTTTCCGGCATAAGGTGACCATGGAGGTAAGGAAATACCTTTCCAACCATGGTTTTATTGAAATTGAAACCCCGTACCTTATAAAATCCACACCGGAAGGGGCACGGGATTTTGTGGTGCCGAGCAGAATGAACGAAGGTCAATTTTATGCTCTACCACAATCACCTCAAACTTTTAAGCAATTATTGATGGTGGGTGGAATGGATAAGTATTTCCAGATAGTAAAGTGCTTTAGGGATGAGGATTTAAGAGCCGATAGGCAGCCTGAGTTTACGCAAATAGATTGTGAAATGGCTTTTATTGAACAAGAAGATATTCTAAACACTTTTGAAGGTTTAACAAAACACCTGCTCAAGGCAATAAAAGGGGTTGAAGTGGCTGATTTCCCTAGGATGACATATGATGATGCAATGGAAAAATACGGCAATGACAAGCCGGATATTCGTTTTGGTATGGAATTTTGCTCCTTAAACCCAAAAGAAGAACGCTTTAATTTTCCGGTATTTGACGACGCGGAGCTAGTGGCAGGTATTGCTGTTGAGGGATGTGCGGATTATACGAGAAAACAAATAGATGAATTGATTGATTGGGTAAAACGGCCACAAGTTGGCGCCAGTGGTTTGGTATGGATAAAGTTTAATCCGGATGGCACTTTAGCCTCTTCAGTTAATAAATTCTTTGATGAAGTTGCATTAAAACATTTCAGTGCTCAAATGAACGCTCAACCGGGAGATCTTATGTTTATAATGTCAGGACCTAAAGATAAAACACGAACCCAGCTCAGTGCCTTGAGAATGGAATTGGCTCAGCGACTTGGACTAAGAAAATCAGATAAGTTTGCTCCCCTTTGGGTCATTGATTTCCCTTTGCTTGAATTAGACGAAGAAACAGGTCATTACCACGCCATGCACCACCCATTTACTTCTCCAAAACCGGGTCAACTTGGTTTGTTGGACACAGATCCCGGTGCAGTAAAAGCCAATGCCTATGATTTAGTCCTAAATGGCAATGAAATTGGAGGTGGCTCTATCCGAATTCATGACAAGGAAATGCAGGCTACCATGTTTAAACATCTGGGCTTTACCCCAGAAAATGCAAAAGCCCAATTTGGGTTTTTAATGGATGCTTTTCAATATGGCGCACCACCACACGGAGGTATTGCATTTGGACTTGATAGGCTTACTGCTATTTTGGGAGGACAAGAAACTATTAGAGATTTTATTGCCTTTCCAAAAAATAACAGCGGAAGGGATGTAATGATAGATGCTCCTGCTCCAATAGATGAAGAGCAGCTTAAAGAGCTTCACTTAAAATTGAATTTAAAATCTTAAATACACAGTCCCGCTAATAGCGGGATTTTTTAATATCTTTAAATCTAACCCCGTACTTTCATTGATGCCTTTTGCACAAAAAAATTATCTCAAGCGCGTATTAATTTGGAGGTATAAACATATTTCCAATAAAACCTTCATTTATATTCTTAGTATCGTCGTAGGCTTGTTTGCAGGATTAGCCTCTGTAACTCTTAAGAACTTTACTTATTTTATAGAGGCCCTTTTGCAAAGGGGTATTATTTTCTCTAATCAGTTGTACTTTATTCTTCCGGTCATTGGTTTATTTCTGGTGTTTTTATACGTAAAGTTTGTAGTAAAAAAACCTTTGGAACCGGCTGTTTCTTCCATTTTATTTACACTCTCTCGAAAGAAGGGAATCATGAAACCTAGTCAGATTTATACCCCTTTAATTACAGCCCCTTTGACCGTAGGATTTGGAGGTTCGGTTGGTCTTTTAGGTCCTGCTGTAGCCTCCGGAGCTGCCTTAAGTTCTGCTATCAGCAGACTCTTTCATGTGAATACCAAAACGCGTTCCTTACTAATAGCTTGTGCCTCAGCGGGAGCCATTGCTTCCATATTTCAATCACCGGTTGCGGCAATTATATTTGCTGTTGAAGTTTTTAGCTTGGATCTTACCATGCTCTCCTTATTACCCCTATTATTAGCATCTATTTCAGGGGTACTTACCTCCTATTTCTTCTTAGGAAATGAGACGCTGTTCAATTTTAACATTACAGATAAATTTGTTGTAAAAGATACGCTGTTCTATGTTCTTTTGGGGATAGGAACGGCAATAGCATCGATTTATTTCAACAAAATGTATTTTGGAATTATGCACATGTTTAAGCCGTTTAAAAGCCCTAAATACAAATTATTAGTTGGAGGAATTGCCATCGGTATAATGCTTTATTTTATTCCTCCGCTATACGGAGAAGGTTTTGGACTTATAAATAATCTTCTCAAAGGAGACCATATCGCCGCCCTTGGTAAAACCCCTTTTGATTCCTATCTTTCTAATATTTGGGTTGTTATAGCGCTTCTTTTTGGTATTACCCTTTTTAAGGCAATAGCCATGACAACCACTTTTGCAGCAGGTGGTGCCGGCGGAATTTTTATACCTACCATGGTGATGGGGAGTGCCTTGGGTAATGTTGTTGCCAAGGTGATTAATAATTTAGGTTTAGGGTTTGCTGTTTCTGAAAGCAACTTTACCCTGATAGGTATGGCCGGTCTTATCGCAGGGGTGCTGCACGCTCCCCTTACAGCCATATTTTTAATAGCGGAAATCACAGGAGGTTATGAACTTTTTGTTCCCTTAATGATAACAGCGTCCATTTCCTATCTTATAACAAAAAATGCCATTGATTATTCCATTTATACCAGAGAGCTTTTAGAAAGTGGAACCTTAATCACTCATAATAAAGATGAAGCAGTGCTGACTTTAATGCAGCTGGATGAGGTTGTTGAAAAAAACTTTATAACCGTGACTCCTACAATGACTTTAGGCATGATGGTATATGAAGCAGTTACAAAATCGACACGAAATATATTCCCTGTAATTGATGAGCAGCAAGCACTGGTGGGCATAGTTTTGCTGGATGATATACGCGAGTTCATGTTTAATACAGATTTATATGACAATACCCTTGTGAGTTCCTTTATGCACCATGCCCCGGAGCACATATTTTATGAAGCAGATGCCATGCACCAAGTTATGCGAAAATTTCAGGATAGTGGAGCATGGAATTTACCTGTAATCAAAGAGGGTAAATATTATGGCTTTGTGTCAAAATCCAAGCTGCTATCCGCTTACAGACGGAAGTTGATTACCTTTACTGCTTAAAACTTACCAATATGAAATACATAATTCTTCTAACCGTTTTGGCCTCTTTGGCACTTATTGCCTATGGCTTCGTGCTGCATGACACGAATACTGTTTTGGCCAATAAATGTATTGGTTTTGGAACTGTTGGACTGTTTTTAATAGCTATGCCACTCTTTCTAATTAAAGAGAGTAAGGGAAAGAAAATCAAAGATTATATGCTAACCGAGGAAAATATTAGAAAAATGCAAGGAAAACAGGAAAAAAAACCTGATAATCAGTAATTTTAATAATATTTCAAGGTGTACCGTAATAGGTATGACCAAAAAAACATAAATTAGCAAGACAAACTTTATATTATTTTTTAATTTTTATTTGAATGACTGGAACAGTAAAATTTTTTAATGGATCTAAGGGATATGGATTCATTACCAACGACGACACCGGAAAAGACATCTTTGTTCATGCTACTGCTTTGAACGGAGTGGAGCTAAACGAAGGCGACAAAGTAGAATACCAGGAAGAAGAAGGACGTAAGGGAGTGGTTGCGGCAAAAGTGCGCGTAATCTGATACATACTATTTTATTTTGAAGGACTTTAACACCTGCAAACACAGGTGTTTTTTTAATGTCTGCCTATGAAATAGCTGATAATCGCTGTTTTAATTAATTTAGATTGCGTTTTTTTATAAAAAACTGCTTTAATAAATCTGATGATTCCTTTTCCAGAATTCCCCCAACGATTTTAGTTTTTGGATGCGGTTTACACCCTAACGTGATAAAACCCCTTTCCTCATCCCTTGCTCCATAAACTATTTTTGAGATTTGACTCCAATACAAAGCGCCTATACACATTTGGCATGGCTCCAGAGTTACATAAAGTGTGCAATTTTGAAGATATTTACCTCCTAAGAAATTAGCTGCTGCTGTTATGGCTTGCATTTCAGCATGAGCAGTTACATCATTTAACTGTTCAACAAGATTATGAGCTCTCGCAATAATACGGCCTTGAACAACAACAAGCGCCCCAACAGGTACTTCTCCCTTTTCAAAGGCTGTTTCAGCTTCTTGCAAAGCTTTCTTCATAAAATAAGTATCATCCAAAATACTGTCCATTCTATCAAAAATACAATTTTAGCCTTTGATTAAATAGCTTCAAAAAACGAATTTAGCGTACATTTGTCGGCATCTATGGGATTTCTTGAAAATATTAACGCGCCATCAGACCTTCGTAACCTTAACCCAAACGAACTACCACTTCTCGCTCAAGAGTTAAGAGAATTTATTATTGATATCGTTGCCACTAAAGAGGGGCATTTAGGAGCTAGTTTAGGTGTTGTTGAACTTACTATTGCCTTGCATTACGTTTTTGATACTCCTGCAGACCCCTTAGTTTGGGATGTAGGACATCAGGCATATGGGCATAAAATTCTTACTGGAAGAAAAGAAATTTTTGATACCAACAGACAACTAGGAGGTATAAGCGGCTTCCCAAAACGTGCTGAGAGTATTTATGATAGCTTTGGTACAGGTCATAGTTCCACCTCAATTTCTGCCATTTTGGGTATGGCTCTTGCCTCAAAATTAAAGGGCGATTTTGATAAACAACATATTGCAGTAATCGGAGATGCCTCTATAGCCAGCGGAATGGCTTTTGAAGGCTTAAATCATGCCGGAGTAACAGATGCCAACATCCTGATTGTGCTTAATGATAATGCAATAGGGATAGATCCCAGTGTTGGGGCTTTAAAAAAATACCTTACCAATGTTAAACTGGGCGTTGCCAAGGAAGAGAATATTTTTGAATGTCTCAATTTTGATTACTCCGGACCTATTGATGGGCATGATATATTGAGATTATTGGAGGTTCTAAAACATTTAAAAACAGTAAAAGGACCTAAATTTTTACATCTTATAACAACCAAAGGCAAGGGACTTCAAAAAGCAGAAGATAATCAGGTGGCTTATCACGCCCCAGGTAAGTTTAATAAATTTACTGGCGATTTAATTCCAAAATCCCCAACAGATGCAGCTCCTAAATACCAAGATGTTTTTGGTCATACGTTAGTTGAACTTGCACAGCAAAATAAAAAAATAGTTGGCATTACCCCTGCCATGCCTACAGGAAGTTCTTTGAAATTTATGATGGAAATCCTACCGGAACGCGCTTTTGATGTTGGTATTGCAGAACAACACGCTGTGACCATGGCTGCCGGGATGGTAGTAGAAGGATTAGTTCCCTTTTGCGCAATCTATTCCACTTTCCTCCAGCGTGCCTATGACCAAGTAATTCATGATGTAGCACTGCAAAACTTACCCGTTATTTTTTGTTTGGACAGAGCAGGACTCGTTGGACAAGATGGGGCAACCCACCACGGAATTTATGATATTGCCTACTTGCGTTGTATTCCTAACCTTATTATTTTTGCGCCAATGAATGAGGTGGAACTGAGAAACATTATGTACACAGCTCAGTTAGGACTTTCTCAACCTATTGCCATTAGGTATCCAAGAGGAAAGGGTGTATTTATAAATTGGAAATTGCCATTTAGTAAAATCCCTATTGGACACTCTGAAGAGTTAAAGAAAGGAACAAAAATAGCAATACTTTCAGTTGGGCACATAGGAAATATGGTATGTGATATAATCGAACAACTGAATTCGCCCGCAGAAATTGGTCATTACAACATGCGGTTTATTAAGCCCATTGATAGACGACAAATTCAACATATTTGTAAGGTCTATGAATATATGGTTACTATTGAAGATGGTTGTAAAATGGGTGGGTTTGGATCGGCAGTATTAGAATGTACAAATGAAATAGGATATTTAAAGCCCATCAAAATCTTTGGGGTAGAAGATTTGATTATTGAGCACGGTACCGTAGAGGAACTTCAAGAATTAGCTGGCATTGATGGATTATCCCTTAAAAATTATCTCAATAAAATTCTACATATTATAAAACAGGATGTTTAAAAAAACAATTCTTTTTTGCTTCTTGATTTTTGGATTTGAAGCAACTTTCGGTCAGCAAGACAGTATTTCAGTTAATACAGAAATAGACACCACCAAAATAGATACGGTTGTTATACGCAGAAACCAAGATAAAATAAAATACACCCCCCGAGGTGCCAAACTAATAAATTCCGGTGTGGCTCTTAATAAACCCAAAACACTGTCCAAGAATTACAATAGATTTAATGTTCCCTCCTTTTGGACAAAGACCAATAGATTAGGTATCAATTTAAGCGAAGTGGCCTTTGTTAACTGGAACGCCGGAGGTATCAATAGCTTTTCCGCATTGGGTACACTTAAATTTGAACGCAATTATAAGTTTAGATATATTCAGTGGGACAATTTTTTGGAAATGCGCTATGGCCTTAATGCTCAAGAGCGAAGCAAGCTAAGAAAAACAGAAGATGCCATCCGTTTGAGTTCTACCTTTGGTTTACGAAGAGACACTACCAGCAATTGGTATTATTCTGCTAGGGCAAATTTTAATACGCAGTTTTCTAATGGTTTCAGATATCCGGACCGAGTAACACCTATTTCAAGATTTATGTCACCAGGATATTCGTTTCTTGGGGCTGGTACTTCTTATATAACAGAAGATCAAAAATTTAACTTATATATGTCTCCGCTAACGCAGAAATCGACTTTTGTCTTAGATCAAGATTTGGCTAACAGAGGTGCTTTTGGTGTTAAAAGAGCGGTTTTTGACCTCAACGGTGATGTTCTCATACCCGGAGAAAACGTGTTTCTGGAATTGGGAATACTCCTTACAAACCAATGGCAAACAGAAATTGGAAAAAATGTTGGGCTTAACAATAGGCTAAGCTTATATACCGATTATTTACGGCGATTTGGAAATGTAGACATCGATTGGGAAATGAACGTAAAACTAAAGGTTAATGAATATATTATGACAACCTTAGGCACTCACATAATCTATGACGATGATATTCGGTTTGATCAACAAACCGATGCAGTAGGCAACATCATAGACCGAGGAGAACCCAGAATTCAGTTTAAACAACTTTTTAGTATAGGCATTGCGTATGATTTTTAGAGTTCCTTTCCTGAAATTTTATTGTGAATATGTACTGCAGCGCTATCAGATAAACTGGCTACATAGCAACAACTATTCAATAAAATCTGATAAACAGATTCTTCCCTTTTCCTAAAGATCTCAGGTAAGGTTTCCAGCACTAGGTTATCATAATTTGAGGCACTTCCGTTATGTTTGTGAACTAAAGCTGCTGTGAAGACCTCCAGTAGATCCGCAATGATTCTATAGCCGGCTATTTCCTTTTCTATGACTTCCTGCGATTTATATATTTTCTCCACGCTCAGACCAATAATATCCTTTATTTGCGCTTGATATCTACTCTTTTCCAAAAGTGCTACTTCAAAGGAGCCATCCAGAATGGCCGTTTCGTTAGCTGAAAAAACGGTAATAACTTCTGAAATTAGAGTGTTTATAGCCAAGGCACGTAGATAGCTTAAGCGATCTTCTTTATACCTTAAAGTATTATACTTTTTGGTATTTATTGTGCCATCAACTAATTTTATAAGATATTCCAATGCATAATCTTCGGATATAAGACCCAAATTTAAGCCATCTTCAAAATCAATAATCGTATAACAAATATCATCCGCAGCCTCAACAAGAAAAGTTAGTGGGTGTCTTGCAAAAGAAATAGTCGCACCACTTCTTGTCTGTTTTAATCCGAGTTCTAGGGCTACCTCCTTAAATTGTTCTTTTTGCGATTGAAAAAATCCAAACTTTTTGTCTGCTATATGCGTTGTGGGCTTTTTTGGAATTGACTCTTTTGGATATTTCATAAAAGCCCCTAAAGTTGCATAACTCAATCGAAGTCCTCCAACAACTCCTTCTCTATTTTCTGATAACAATTTAAAACCATTAGCATTGCCTTCAAAATCTATTAAGTCTTGAAATTCTCTCTCTGATAAAAATGACTGATAAATTTTTCCTGATCCTTTCCTAAAAAATTCACCAATTGCCTGCTCACCACTATGTCCAAAAGGAGGATTTCCAATATCATGAGCCAAAGATGCCGCGGCAACAATAGCCCCAAAATCATTAAATCCATAACCATGTATCTCTTTTAGATGTGGATACTTTTCCAGTAATTTAATCCCGGCTATTCTCCCCAAACTACGTCCCACTACAGAAACCTCCAAACTGTGAGTTAGTCTGGTATGTACAAAATCCGTTTTAGAAAGCGGTATTACCTGAGTCTTGTCTTGAAGGCTTCTAAAAGCAGAAGAAAAAATGATACGGTCATAGTCTACTTCAAAACCCAAACGCGCCTCATTCTGTTCCATACGTAATCTTTTGTGCGAATCGCCATATCGCTTTAAAGAAAGTAATTGTTCCCAATTCATTACTGAACATTTTTCAGTGCAAGATACATTTTTTGAATGGCTGATGCCTTTACTCATGCATAATTCTCTTTTATTTACATAACATTTATTTAACCTTGTAATTGCCTATTAGTAACATATAATCAACATTAACTTTACGCTACTGCTTTTAATTTGTACTCAAATTATGGCAACATGAAAACTAATTTCCTTCTTGCGGCAATTCTATTCTCAACTATCTTATTTGCGCAGGAAAAGGGCATTATTTCTGGTACAATCCTTGACACTGAGAACCATGACGAGCCCGTGTTATTTGCCCAAATTTCCCTTAAAGGAACTCAGATTCGGGAACGCACAAATATCTTCGGAAACTTTGAAATTACGGATGCTGAGCCGGGTGAGTATATTTTAACTGTTGCCTTTGCAGGTTATGAAACAAAAAATATTCCTGTTGTTGTGTTGGCCGGGGAACGCACAATAGTGCATACCGGTATTCAGGCCAAAACAATCAATTTATATGAAATTGCCGATTTGTCCCCGTCACTAAATCCTGATACAGAACATGTAACAGATATTGTTCAAAGCTTTCCAAAAAAGTAGTCTATTCTTGATGGTGCTTCTTACAAAGAACCATACCCCTTCTTAGAATTAATTGACATAAATTTTTGAATTCAAAAAACAGCTAATTCCTGCGCAACTTTGCTTGATTATCCATCCCCAAAGTCTTAAAATATTGACAACGTATTATTAAATTCTATTCAATTTGTGTTTATATTTGGCATTTTTAATTTTTAAACTTTACACATAACATTGTACAATCTGATGTGTAAAGTTCATATTCTACTCTACATGCGGACAACTTTTTGCATTATTCTTTTTAGCCTTTTTACAATAAATGTGGTAGTCGGCCAAATTGAAAAAGATACTGTTCGCGACAATGACCTTAGACTTTCTGCCTTGCCCTATTACAACTATGGGAGAGGAGTCGGATTAACATCTCCAGACAGTCTATTTCAGTTCAACATTCGATTTAGGATGCAAAATAGGCTATCCTTTGAATTTAATGAGGATGTAGAAAGTGAAATTTCCGCAATAATAAGAAGATTACGACTTCGCTTTGATGGTTTTGTCGGAGACCCCAGATTTTTATATATTATTCAGCTATCTTTTGCACCTGATGATGTAGGTGTTATTCAGGAGGGCGAAAATATTAACGTTATACGAGATGCCGTAGTATTTTATAGGCCAACCCCCCATTGGAATTTTGGTTTTGGGCAAACCAAATTACCCGGTAACAGACAACGTATAAACTCTTCAGGTGCGCTGCAACTTACAGATAGAACCATAAACAATGCCCGCTTTAATATTGATCGTGATTTCGGTTTACAGGTGTATTATTTGAACTCCAAACCAAATACCTTTGGTTATGAAATAAAAACCGCTATTAGTACCGGAGAGGGTAGGAACTGGACTAAAACTTCTGATAATAATCTAGCCTACACAGGAAGGTTAGAATTTTATCCCTTTGGTAGTTTTACAAAGGACGGCACTTTCTTTGAAGGTGATCTTATGCGGGAGTCCAAACCTAAACTATTACTTGCAGGAACCTACCACTTTAACCAAGGAGCACAAAGAACTCAAGGCCAGTTAGGGAATGAACTTTTTACGCCAAGAGATCTTACATCAATTTTGTTAGATGCTATGTTTAAGTATAATGGATGGTCTTTTCAAATGGCATACATGGAAAGAACCACACCAAATGTCCTTGATATAGACCCATTAGATACCAGTAGACAACAAATAATAATTGCGGGTAGTGGCATAGATGCCCAACTGAGTTATATATTTCCGAACAATATGGAAGTCATTAGCAGATTTGGGAAAAGTAATCCAAAGAATGAAGTTAGTGACTTTTTACCTGAAGCTCGAGAAATTACTCTTGGCTTAACAAAGTACATCTGGGAACATGCCTTTAAACTTCAAACTGAGGTGACTAATACACAACTTCAATTTCCTTCTTCAGGGTCCAAAAGTAATTGGTCCCTAAGATTTCAGGTTGAAATTGGAATATAATATTCCATTCCTCTTCAATAAAATAAATAATTTAGTAAAAACCTCAATTTTTCAGTTTACATTGTACCAGTTAAAAAAAGCAAAACTACCAAATAAGTTTAGGGTTAAAATTGTAGCATTTGATTATTTAAGCCGGGGTGAACCTCTATATTTCTCAATAAAATATAACCTTTAGATAACATTCCGCTGAACCCAACTAGTGATATTTGCAAATTGTTTTTTGATTTCGTTTATGGAGAATATGTATTTCATGATGATCATAGCCCTTGCAATTCTAGCAGTGGGGGATCTCGTCGTTGGTGTAAGTAACGATGCTGTAAATTTTCTAAATTCTGCCATAGGATCAAAGGCAATTCCTTTTAAAACCATACTGATAGTTGCTAGTTTGGGTATTGCTATTGGAGCCATTTTTTCGGGTGGTATGATGGAAGTTGCCCGAAACGGTATTTTCAATCCCAATGAATTTGTGTTCAGTGAAATCATGATTATTTTCATGGCGGTTATGATTACGGACATATTACTGTTGGATTTTTTTAATACTCTTGGGTTACCTACCTCAACCACCGTTTCTATTGTTTTTGAGCTTTTGGGAGCAGCGGTTGCTGTGGCCCTTATAAAAATAGGTGCAGACGGTAATAGTCTAGGGATGATTACTGACTATATAAATACCTCCAAAGCCACAGATATAGTATCCAGTATCTTTCTTTCGGTTGCCCTTTCTTTTTCAATAGGTGCGCTTGTTCAGTTCATCTCTCGTATGCTGTTGTCGTACGAATATCAAAAAAAAGCCAAATGGATAGGTGCAACTTTTGGTGCAATAGCTCTCACTTCAATAACCTTTTTTGTATTGGTAAAGGGTTTAAAAGGTTCAGCCGTTTTAAGCACAGGCCTATCTGACTTTATCAATAACAACGGGACACTAATAAATGTTTTAAGTTTCGTTCTGTGGTTTCTGGCATGCTATATCTTAGCCGGCATAAAGTATAATATATATAAATTGGTTATTATAGCAGGAACCTTTTCTTTGGCACTGGCATTTGCAGGTAACGACCTTGTCAATTTCATAGGGGTACCAATTGCAGCTTTGCAATCGTATGAAGCGTGGCAAATATCGGGTATTGCAGCATCAGAATTTAGCATGAACGTCCTGTCTTCACAAGTTCCAACGCCAACGCTATTGTTATTTATAGCCGGTATGGTAATGGTTCTAACATTATGGTTTTCCAAAAAAGCGAGGCATGTAACACAAACTGAGATTAATCTATCCAGAGAAGGAGAGGCCAAGGAAAAGTTTCAACCCAATTTTCTATCCAGAAGCATTGTACGCGGTGCAATGGCCATTTCTGATACCTTCTCAGCATTAATGCCCATTTCTTTGAAGAAAAAAATAGATGCCCAATTTAGAAAGCCAGTAATTTCCCTCCCTAAGGACAAAACCTATGAAATGCCCGCGTTTGATATGGTTCGGGCTGCGGTAAACTTAATGGTGGCAGGGATACTCATCTCATTGGCAACCTCTTATAAATTGCCCTTATCTACCACCTATGTAACCTTCATGGTGGCAATGGGTACTTCCTTAGCAGATAGGGCATGGGGCGCTGAAAGTGCCGTATACAGAGTTGCAGGAGTCTTAAATGTTATTGGAGGTTGGTTTTTCACAGCTATTATTGCATTTGTGGCAGCGGCTGTAATTGCCTATTTAATTAATTTGGGAGGGGCCACCGCTATTGCTATATTGCTTTTTCTTGCTGTAATGATATTGGTAAGAAACTACATTAATCATAATAAAAAATCGAAAGAGATAAAGGCAGAAGACAGTCTTCGAAGATCCGAAAGTAGTTCTATTCAAGGGGTTATTGTAGAAAGTGCTACAAACATCTCTAATGTGGTAAAAAGAAGTAATAAAATCTATGCCACCACTGTAGAGGGTATTGCCAAGCACGATTTAAATTTACTTGTAAAAAATAAGAAGGGTGTGGTTAAGCTCTCTGCGGAAATAGATGACCTGAGAGATCACATTTTTTATTTTATAAAAAATCTGGATGATGCCAGTGTAGGTGCAAGTAATTTTTACATTAACACATTAGGGTATTTGCAGGATATGGCACAATCTTTAGAATATTTAACCAAGATTAGCCACAAACACGTTCATAACAATCATAAAAAACTTAAATACTCTCAGATAAAAGAGTTAAAGGAGATTGAGTTAAAGTTAGATGTCCTTTTTAGCGAAGCCAAACAAGCCTTTGATACCCGTTCCTTTGAAAGAATTGGAATACTTTTAACCAACAAACAGGATTTGTTTGATTTGGTTTCTCAGAAAATTGAAAAACAGGTAGGGCGTACTCGCACCGAGGAATCAAGTCCAAAAAATACAACCCTTTATTTTACTTTTCTTTTAGAAACCAAAGATTTAATTTCAGCCATAATTAATCTACTGGAGTTATACTATACTGCTCATGATAGTTCTGTAAAGCCGGCCAAAATAGAAGTTAAATAAATTTTGTTTAGCCTTAGAATATTTCTTTTCTTTAAGAGTTCCCTATCTTAACTAAAATGAAAAGGTATTTTACGCTTCTACTTATATTGAGTGCACTTCAAGAAAACTTCTCTCAAGAACTATCCCCTGTTCAATTATTGGAAAAAGCAATAAACTATCATGATCCGGATAATTCTTGGAAATCGTTTAAAGGTGCTTTATCCGTAACCATGCAAACACCCAATGCTGCGGATAGAATTAGTGATATCATTATTGATCTCCCCAAAGAATATTTTAACGTTACTGTTAAAAAGGAGAAAAACATCATAGAGCAGACAATTGTTGGAGATAGCTGTTTTCTGGCCCTTAATGGAAGTACTACTATTTCTAAGAAAGATGCAGCAACACTGGAAATTAGCTGCGAGAAAGCCAAAAAAATGAAAGATTATTTTACCTATCTTTACGGTCTGCCCATGAAGCTCAAAGACCCCGGAACCCTTATAGACTCCGAGTTACGAACAAAATCTTTTCAAGGCAAAACATACCTTGCATTAAAAGTAACCTATGAGGCCACAGTTGGTAAAGACACCTGGTACTTTTATTTTAATCCTGTATCCTATGCTTTGGAAGTTTATCAGTTCTTTCACAATGAAGCTACGAATGATGGGGAATATAGTATACTTAGTGAAGAAATTCTTGTGAATGGAATCAAGATTCCCAAAATTAGGACTTGGTATTCCAATAAAGATGATGTCTATTTAGGAACAGATATACTGACAAAGGCATCGGAGTTATAACTTTACACGTACCAATATTACCTGTAAAAATTCATTTCGTCCATGTATTTCCAGACGGCTTCCGGTAGAAAAGGCTTAATATTTTTACCAAGCGCATGCATTTCACGGATAAATGTGGATGAGATTTCCATTATTGGTGCATTGATAAGGTGAACTCTAGGATGCTCCAATAATTTTTGCTCCTTAGTATTACCTATTCTGGGATAAACAAAAATATCATAAAGCTCCAAAATTGCTTCATAATTCTTCCACTTGTGAAAGGTGCTTAAATTATCCTCGCCCATAATCAAGGAGAAACTATATTCCTTTCCATACTTTTCGAAAAGAAAAACTAAGGTATTTATAGTATAGTTGGGTTGGGGTAAACCAAACTCTACAGTACTGGGTTTTAATTTAGGGTAATCTTTGGTTGCCTCATACACCATTTGGTAGCGATGATTATCGTCCAATAGCGTTTTTTTTTTCTTAAAGGGGCTTAAGGGAGTTATTACAAACCAGACTTCATCTAAAACAGAGAACTCTACCATATAATTCGCAATTATTAAATGGCCCGTGTGAATGGGATTAAAAGTGCCAAAGTATAAGCCTATTTTCTTTGTCATTGTATGGGTTTACCAATTCAGATCTAAATAGAACTATTTACATAATGTTCTAAGATATGAGTTCGATTCAATAGTGCAGCCAAGATTAGTTTTGTTTCTCTCTTTTAATAACTCCTAAAAAATCTGCCACCAGTTGATGTGCTTCATTCAGAGCCGTTTCTAAGTCATAATTCTTAATTACGGTGTCAAACTGAGGTGCTGTAGCCATTTCTACAGATGCTTTGGCAATACGCATATTAATTTTATCATCACTTTCCGTACTTCTTTTTTTTAGCCTAATTTTTAACTCATCAACGCTTGGAGGTTTTACAAAAACAGCCAAAGTTTTATCAGGAAATTTATGCTTTATTCGTAACCCTCCTACTACGTCAATATCAAAAATAACATTCTTTCCCTCGGCCCATAATCGTTCTACCTCACTGTTAAGTGTACCATAAAAATTATCGCGATACACCTCCTCCCATTCCATAAAGTCTTCGTTTTTAATATGCTTTTTAAACTCGGATATGGACATAAAATAATAATGCTCCCCATGCTTTTCTTTACCTCTTCGGGGACGGGAAGTTGCGGAAATAGAGAATGCTAAATTAAGCTCTGGTTGTGCCAACAAGTGTTTTACTATGGTAGTTTTACCACTACCTGATGGTGCAGAAAAAATAATGAGTTTTCCTCCTTCCATTAGAGTACATTCAACATTTGTTCTTTAACTTTTTCAAGTTCATCTTTCATCTGAACCACGAGTTGCTGCATGGGTGCAAAATTTGCCTTTGAACCTATAGTATTAATTTCCCTTCCTATTTCCTGACAAATGAATCCTAGTTTCCTTCCATTAGAATCGTCGGATTTAAGTGTTGCACTAAAATACTGTAAATGGTTAGCCAAACGCACTTTTTCTTCTGTAATATCGAACTTTTCTAAATAAAAAATAAGCTCTTGTTCAAACCTATTAGCATCCACATTTTCTTTAAGTTCTGCAACGGCTTTCTCTAATCGCTCACGAATAGTAAGTAAGCGGTCCGGATCCATTTTGGCTACTTTCTGAAGAAGCGTTTCCAACATCTCGATTCGTTCACTAAAATCCTTTTCCAAGACCTTACCCTCAGCAGTTCTAAACCCATTTATCTCTTGAAGCGCTGCATGAAGTGCTTCTAATATAATAGCATACTCCTCTTCATTGATATCCTCTCTTTCTGTTCTTAAAGCATCAGGAAGCCGCATTGCGATTTCTAATAAGCGAAGCTCATCACCGTTAGCAATATTGCGCAATTGCTCTATATAATTCCGAACAACACCCGGGTTAATCTCCGAAGTAGTATCATTTCCTGAATTCTCTATGTATAATCCAAAATCTATTTTCCCTCTATCCAGTGCATTAGCAATTACTTTTCTCAACTCCAGTTCCTTGTCTTTGTAAGCAGCAGGAATGCGGGCGTTTAAATCCAAGCCTTTGCTGTTAAGGGATTTTATTTCAATGGTAATTTTCTTTGTTGGAAGTTGTACAACGTGTTTCCCAAATCCTGTCATGGATTGAATCATAAACTCTATTTAAATTTCGATAAAGGTAATAAAAATGAGCTACCTCCATAGTTTCGCCTCGAGGTATAAAACTAAAGATTGCTATATTAAAAGAAGTAAAATCTTTTAACTCTAACTTAATAATAAACGTACAATGTATGAATTACAACTCTCTAAGCCAGATGTTTCGGAAACTAACCCTACTATTATCTCCATGATCTTGAAGTATCAATGGTCCTTTACCATGAGCCGGATTTTTAGGCCATCCAATATAAGGCGTAGTCCCCTTTAATTCCACATGATCCTGTACTAAAACCCCATTATGAATTACTGTTATCGTTCCTGACTTAATCTTTTCACCTGCATCATTAAACTCCGGTGCGTGGTAAATGATATCATATGAATTCCATTCTCCGCTAGGTACTGATGCCATTGCCAGTGGTGTATGCTGTTTATAGATAGATGCTACCTGTCCATTAGTATAGGTATCATTGTCGTTATTATCCAGTACCTGAACCTCATAGAGTCCATTAAGAAAAATACCGCTGTTCGCTCGGTTTTGACCATCGCGTTCCACTTCTGCTGGTGATTTCCATTCAATATGAAGTTGTATATCCCCAAAGTTCTCTTTGGTCTGTATGTCTCCTGTTTTATCCTTTACAGTCATACTGCCATCCTTATTCAAATGCCAAGCTACTGCAGTACTGTCTTTTGAGCTAATCCATCCATCAAAACTAGTTCCATCAAAAAGAACAATAGCATCACTTGGCGGTGCTCCTAGTGCCCCAGGCCTCACTACGGGAGGAACTGGTTCATAAAACTCAGTTTCCTCTGGCTTTGTAGGTTCGGTACCTATATATTCTTGATGAATAATTACTTTTTCTTTGGTTTCCTTTTCCACAATAGGTTCTACATTTACTTTTTCCTGACATGAGAAAAAGACCAATGCCATTACGGGCATTATGAATACATTTTTTAAATTCATCTCCTTTACTATTAGTTGGTTTTATTAAAGTTCTTTGATTTTAATGTTTCTAAATGACACCTTATCTCCATGGTCCTGTAATCCTATTTTGCCTGTAGGATATTTTCCAAAAGCTTCCCATCCGGCAAACTTTGATTTTGCAACCATGGCATCCCAAGCTTCTCCATTTACAGGAAAGGTAACAATCTGTTTCCCGTTCAACACAATTTTACCTTCATTTGTATTGTGGTTAATTGTAATTTCTGTTGTGTTCCATTCTCCCGCAGGGTTTGCCACATCTTCTGATGGAGCAACCATATCATATAAAGCACCTGCCTGATGTGTTGTTCCTGCTTTAGCATCAGGATGCCTTTCATTATCTAATACCTGAACTTCTGGACCTGTTTGGTACGGCTGACCAAATTTTTCGTCTTCATATACACCCCAAAAAATTCCGCTATTACCTCCCTCAGCAATATTCGACTCTACATGGAGTACAAAATTGGTATACTCTTTCTTGGTAACAATATTGTAACTCTCCCCTTTTTTACGCTCTTTTGGTGGATATAAAGTCATAGTCCCGTCTTCAATTTTCCAATTATCGGATACCTCATCGGTTAAATATCCTTTCCAGTTTTCAAAACTTGATCCATCAAATAATATTTCCCACTCTCCGGAATCATAATTGGCAACATTTTCAGAGACATCAGCATTTTCAGAGACATCAGCATTTTCAGATAGTTCTTTACCCACAGCTTTTTCTGTTTTGTTTTTGCAACTCATTACGGCAATGGATAACAATGAAATTAAAAATAGTTTTCTCATAATATTGTTTTTATTATAGCCCCAGTATTTTCTTTAAGGTCTCTTTATCAATTTCTGCTCCTGCAAAATCATCAAAAGTTTTTTCAGTAGCTTCAATTATGTGATCCTGAATAAATTTAGCCCCTTCTCTTGCTCCTTGTTCCGGGCTCTTAATACAACATTCCCATTCCATTACTGCCCAAACATCGCAACCGTATTGGGTGAGCTTAGAGAAAATAGTTTTAAAATCGATTTGTCCGTCTCCTAAAGAACGGTATCTTCCAGCTCTATTACCCCAATCATTGTATCCCCCAAAAGCACCTTTTTTCCCGGTTGGATTGAACTCCGAATCTTTAACGTGAAAAGATTTTATGAATTCGTGGTAATGATCTATATAGGCAATATAATCCAGTTGTTGTAGTACAAAATGACTTGGATCATACAATATATTAACACGTTTATGATTTCCTGTTGCCTCTAAAAAGCGCTCAAAGGTATCGCCGTCATGTAGATCTTCCCCTGGATGTATTTCATAACAAACATCTACCCCTTCCATATCAAAATGATTCAGGATGGGTAGCCATCGTTTGGCCAATTCCGAAAAGCCCATTTCAACTAATCCGGCAGGGCGTTGTGGCCATGGATGCATGGTGTGCCATAGCAGTGCTCCTGAAAATGTTGCATGCGACTTTATTCCCAAAAACTTACTTGCTGTAGCTGCCTTTTTTACCGTATCCACAGCCCATTCAGTACGTGCCTTTGGGTTATTTTTTACCTTATCAGGGGCGAAATTATCGAACATTAGATCATATGCCGGGTTTACAGCTACCAATTGGCCTTGTAAATGCGTTGAAAGCTCTGTAATCTCTAAACCATAGCTGTTAATTTTTCCTTTTAACTCATCGCAGTAGGTCTTACTTGCTGCGGCTTTGTCCAAATCTATCAGGAAATCTACCCAAGTAGGGATTTGTATGCCTTTGTATCCTAAATTGGATGCCCATTTACATAGTCCGTCTAAAGAATTAAAAGGGGCTTTACCATCTACAAATTGTGCCAAGAAAACGGCTGGTCCTTTAATTGTTTTCATTGTAATTCAATCTAATTATTATTGGTTTTGATTTTATCCTAATTTGAGAATTATTAGAATTAAACATTATATTTATTGTTTTAATCCTACATTTATTTTCGATTTTACACGAAGTTATAAATATAGGAATAAGAAAAGAATTAAAAGAAAAATTAAGAATGATTCAACAATTAGCATTCCGTGCAATTTTAGCTGCTAAAGGAATAAGTAGTAATAAACCAAAAAGGATTGCCTTACGATTTATTGATTTTTTCT
Source organism: Arenibacter sp. (assembly GCA_041747755.1). GTDB lineage: Bacteria > Bacteroidota > Bacteroidia > Flavobacteriales > Flavobacteriaceae > Aurantibrevibacter. The sequence continues at coordinate 20,931 of JBGTEN010000065.1, forward strand.
AACAATAGTGAATTAAATGCCAGAACAATAAATCTCTTCAAAACCAATTTTAAACAGAAAATTTTCTTAAGTTAAAGTAGTTCATTCATGGAAAATAACCATTCGGCTAAAAATATGTGGGGAGATTATTTGGACTCCCATTTGGAACATGCCTTTGCAGACGCCCCAAAAATTATTCAATTAGGAGAAACCGAACAGGACATAAATACATCTGTAAAACTTATTAAAGAAGGAGTAAAAAAGGCTACTTCCTACTCTTTGTTAGGATTACAATATAGAAAAGAACCATTACCCAAAACAGGGGATTTTTTGGTCATAGCAAATTCGAGTGACATAGCGCAGTGTATTGTTAGAACAACCTCCGTAAAGTTAAAACCCTTTTTTGGCATTGATGCGGATTATGTTCGATTGGAGGGCGAAGGAGATAAGTCTCTGGATTTTTGGAAGAAAAAATATTGGGATTATTTTTTACGGGAATTGGAGCCTTTTGAACGCTTGCCCCGAGAAAGCATGATTGTGGTTTGTGTTACCTTTGACAAAGTATTTTAAAATAAAGCCGCTTTTAGCGGCTTTATTTTTCTAGTATAGCAACCCATTATTCCAAATCTACCCAGATGTTCCCGTTTTTATGTGATGCTACAGTCGCTTCAATGAAATTCATGCCTCTAACGCCGTCTAACATAGTTGGAAATTCGCCTTCATTGTATTTCTCTCCACGAATAGCTCTTGCGGCACCTAAATAAATATTGGCCATAGAATCGAATATACCCTCAGGATGTCCTGCGGGCAACTTTGTACCATCTAGAGAAAGTTCAGAATTATAGGCATGGCCGGGTTTATAAATTTGAGTTGGCTCAGAGTCGCTGGACTTATACAAAAAGTTGGGATTTTCCTGCTCCCATCTAAACGCCCCTTTTTCACCGTAAATGGCAATTGCAAGTCCGTTTTCTTCACCCGTGGCAACCTGGCTGCTACGAAGCACTCCTTTTACATAATCGCTTACTTTAAGCAGTACCGTACCGTCTAAATCCATCTGATTACCATCATACATAAGGTTAAAATCGGCTAGGATGGATTTAATTTTCAAGCCTGTGGTATATTCAATCATATTAAAGGCATGCACCCCAATATCACCCATGCAGGAACTAATACCGGCCTTTTTGGGATCCAAACGCCAAACAGATGCTCTTTTTTCAGCATCATGAATAACAGGGTTTAACCAGCCTTGGTAATATCTGGCATCCACCTTATGAATTTTACCTAAAGCCCCCGCCTTAATCATTTCTCTCATTTGCCGCACCATTGGGTAACCCGTATACGTATGAGTAAGTGCAAAAACAGTACCCGCCTTCCTATGTGTATCCTGTAAAATTTTAGCTTCGGCCAAGGAGGTGGTCATAGGTTTTTCGCAGATGACGTGGAATCCATTTTCCAATAAAGTTTTTGCCATTGGGAAATGCAAAAAATTTGGTGTGAGAATGGAACATACTTGTACCCGTTTTTCCTTTGGAAGTTTCATCTCCTCGGTTATAAACATATCAAAATCCTTATAAATTCGGTCAGTTGGTACATCTATTTCCTCTGCAAAGGCAAGATTTGATTCAAAGTCCGGATTGAATACTGCTGCGGTAATTTGATAATTATCATTAATATGAGATGCAACTCGGTGCAACACTCCAATAAGGGAATCGCCCCCTCCTCCTAAAATTCCTAATCTAATTTTCTTTGGCATTTTATATCTATTTAATTAATACTAATACTATGTAGTTTATCCTCTATAATCCATTTTTTTACGGATTTCTTGCGCCGCTAATTCTCCCGCCCATTTTTTGCAAAGAAACAATCCTAAATCCAAAGAGGAGGAAACTGCTCCGGCTGTTATTACTCCACCATCCTCTACTATGCGCTCTTTTAAAACTTCACTACAATAGGGCTCCAACTCCAAATAGGATTGATAATTGGTGGTAGCCTTCTTATCCTTCAAAAACCCCGCTGCACCAAGTAATAAACTTCCAGTACAGATAGATGCTTTTGTCTTTACTGTTTGGGCCGAATTTATCCATGCTATAAAGTCAGCGTCTCTCTGTAACTCTCTGGTGCCAAACCCACCGGGCACAATTATAACATCATACCCTGAAAGATTATTTTTAATCTTTTGCGGCACTATCTCTAGTCCGAAATTGTCAATAACAGTATTCGTAAAAGAGCAAATATCCCATTCCAAAGCCGGAATATACTTTAATGCTTTTAGTCTGGAAATAGGGTCATATATTCCAATAAAATCAAGCCAAGTTATTCCGTTAAAAATGATGTAGGCAATTTTCATGTTGCTATGAATTACAAATTCCCCTTTTATACTTTAAGAATTTATGGTTTATAAGCTATTTTTTCCTTTTTGAAAAATAACGCAAAGAAAACCAACACCAAAAATGCAAAAACCGCAGGGTATAGCCAAATATTTTGCCAAATATGCGAGCCATCTTCCTGAAGATAGACATCTGCTATTTTACCGGCAACCCAAAAGCCAATTAACATTCCAACTCCATAGGTAGCCAAAGTAATTAGGCCTTGTGCAGCACTTTTATATTTTGGGCCTGCCTTACTATCCGTATAAATCTGTCCGGAAACAAAGAAAAAATCATAACAAATACCATGAAGCGCTATACCCAACAAAAGCATGAAAGTAAGTTCCCCGGCATTTCCATAAGCAAAAAGCACATAACGAATGGTCCACGCTAACATGGCAACCAAAATGGTATTCTTAAATCCGAATTTATTAAAAAAGAAAGGCAGCAATAACATAAAAAGTATTTCCGATCCCTGCCCAATGGTCATTTTTGCTGTTGGATTTTCCAATCCTGCCTCCACTAAAAACGGGTTCGCATTTTGATAATAAAAAGCTAAAGGAATACAAATTAAAATTGATGCAATAAAAAATATTAAAAAATTCCTGTCTTTGAGCAATTTTAACGCTTCCAATCCTAAAATATCTGATAGGGAAATCTTATCGCCTTTGTCTACTTTGGGTGGAGTTTTTGGCAGTGTAAAACTAAAAAAACCTAAAAATGCAGAAGCTATAGAAGTCATTAAAAATGTATTTTTTAGCATCCCTTCCGCAATTCCGGCTTCCGAATCCCACAGAAAATAACTAATAATTACCCCGGCAATAATCCATCCCAAAGTTCCAAAAACACGGACGAAAGAAAATTCCTTTGTTGGATCTTTCATTTGATTAAAAGAAATGGAATTAACTAATGCCAAAGTAGGCATGTACAAAATCATATAAACTAAAACCAGGGGATAAAAAATAGTGAAATCTGCAGCACCATACATTAAATATAATAACACTGAACCAAGCAAGTGAAGAATCGCTAAGATGCGTTCAGCGTTAAAATACCTGTCGGCGATAAGGCCAATAACAAAAGGAGCTATAATGGCACCCCAAGATTGCGTTGAAAAGGCGGCGGCTATTTCACCATCACTTGCTTTTACATTATTACCTAAAAAAGTTCCCAACGTTACAAACCATCCTCCCCAAATAAAAAACTCCAAAAACATCATTAGAGAGAGCTGTATACGGGTCTTAAGAATCATTGGAATGTGTTGTTATCTTTTGTAAAATGTATAATCCAGCACTAACGGTTCTATACCGTTATTCCTAAAATCAGTGGCTATTTGCCCTCTGTGATAAGTAGAATGGTTTGTGATATGAAAGAGCATATCTTGTAAGGTGTTGGTAAATAATCTTCCCTGGGAGTTTTCATAATCGATACGCTTCTCAAAATTGTCTGCATTGGTTATGATTTCAAAAGAGCTTCGCTGGTTCTCATAATGGATATCTGCCCAATCCCTTATTAAATGCAGTTGAAAAACCTGATAATTTGCCGGGTTTCCAAGGATTCTGGCATTCCATATATCATGAGCGTTTAAAATATGGCTGAATAGTAATGCACTTTTTTCGGGCACAATTCCCATCTTAGTGCACTCCTCAATCAGTTTTTTATTACAATAAAAATTGTAATCAAAAAGTTGATTAAAAAATCCTTTCATAAAAAGTTATACCTAGTCTAGTTTAGTTTTTTGGCTACCTTAATCAATAAATCCCTGGTAGCAAGAATACCGGCTTCCTCATCCAATTCATTTCCCTCATACTCTACGCCAATATAACCTGTATAACCTGCATCTTTAACAATTTGAAGCATTCTTACATAGTCAATATCAATCTCGTTGCCATTGGCATCAAAGTTATTTGATTTTGCGCTCACCGCCTTGGCATGGACCATTAATTCTTTTACACCCTTATAAATATCGTATTTTTCAGCACAACCGGATGCCCAATCCGTAGGATCGTTTCTTCTAATACAAAAGTTTCCAAAATCCGGTAAGGTACCGCAGTTATCCATATTCACTTTAACCATAACCTCCGAGAGCATCTCGGCATTTGAAGATAATCCGCCATGATTTTCTACGATAACATTAATGTTTTTGTCTTTAGCATAAGTTGCTAACTGGGTTAGACCATCCACGGAGCATGCTTTCCAGGCTTCCGGTTCTGTACTTCCGGACAAGTTCACTCTTATGGCATGACAGCCCATTGATTCAGCAGCATCTACCCACTTAAAATGGTTCTCAACCGCTTTCTTTCTTTCTTTAGCATCTTCTGTAGCCAAGTCTCCCTGACCATCTATCATAATCAAAACATTTTTCAAGCCATGTTTTGCAGCCTCAGCATTAGATTTCTCCACAAACGCGGCCATTGCCTCTTTGGAATACCCTAAAGGCTCTAATTCTTTATTGTACAATTGGCTCACATACTCCAATCCAAAAAAACCCCATTTTTTCGCGAGTTCTGCAAAAGTGTAAGGGTCTTGTCCTTCCCAAATCATTTTATGAACAGACCATTGCGCCAGAGACAATTTAAAAAATGGTTCAGCATCTTGAACTATGGTAGTTGATTCCGTATTTTCCTCTGACCTTTTAGTCTCCTTACATGCATAGATTCCCATTAGCGATACGGTAATTCCCATTTGAGCACTGGATACTATGAAGTTTCTTCTTTTCATTGGTTTTTGTTTATCTGATATATATAATTGGTAATTACTACAACGTTATAGTGTAACTTCCACAAGAATTATAGCTTTTAAATGTAGAAAATTAATTTTATATTTAATAAATTTATGAAATAAACAATTCAATACATGAGTAAATTCTATTACAATGAAGAACAAGAATCCTACGATGCAATTGTTGTAGGAACGGGCATCAGTGGTGGTTGGGCTGCCAAGGAGTTATGCGAAGCGGGACTTAAAACCTTAGTGCTTGAGAGAGGAAGAATGGTAAAGCACATTGAAGATTATCCCACAGCTAACTTAGATGATTGGGATTTTCCAAATGGTGGCGAACTTAGTCCGGAAGACAGGGAAAAACAATTAAAACAGGCAAGAACCGGTTATACGGTTAAAGCCCCACATAATTTTTGGTTCGTTAATGATTTGGAACATCCATATAACGAAACGAAACGTTTTGATTGGATGCGAGGTTATCATGTTGGTGGTCGCTCTATTTTGTGGGGACGTCATAGTTATCGCTGGAGTGAAATGGATTTTGATGCTAACCGAAAAGATAAGATAGCTGTAGATTGGCCTGTTCGCTATAAAGATATTGCTCCTTGGTATGACAAAGTAGAATCTTACATTGGTGTAAGTGGTGAAAATTTAGGACTTCCCCAATTACCGGATGGCCAGTTTGAACCCATGATGGAACTAAATTGTGTTGAGCAACATTTTAGGGAAAAAGTAGCTGATAGTTTTGGAGGTAGAGTTGTTACGGCGGGTCGTGTAGCCCATATTCACAGTAATAAGGAATATGTAGGTCGTACCCGATGCCAATTCCGTAACCGATGTATTCGTGGCTGTCCTTTTGGAGCGTACTTTAGTAGTAATTCTTCAACGCTTCCTGCAGCAGAACGTACCGGAAATCTTACCTTGAGACCTGATTCTATTGTACATGAAGTTATCTATGACCCCATTACCAAAAAGGCTTCAGGAGTAAAAGTAATTGATAGGATAACGAAAGAAACTTTTGAATTTAAAGCAAAAGTAATATTCCTTTGTGCCTCTGCCATTGCAACGGCCTCCATATTGATGCAATCAAAATCTGATCGTTTTCCAAATGGATTGGGTAATGATTCTGATCAATTGGGAAGAAATATAATGGACCACCATTTAGGTGTTGGTGCATCTGGTAAGTTTGATGGTTTTGAGGATAAATATTACAAAGGGCGCAAACCCAATGGAGTTTACATTCCTCGTTTTAGAAATTTGGGGGGAGATTCTAATAGAAAAGAGTTTATTCGAGGATATGGATATCAAGGTGGAGCCTCCAGAGGCAATTGGGAAGAAAGTGTAGCGGAATTATCCCATGGTGCAGCCCTTAAAGAAAGTATTTTAAAGCCAGGCGGTTGGAGTTTTGGAATTGGCGGATTTGGTGAGGTTTTACCTTATGAAGATAATCGGATGACTTTGGACTATGATAAATTAGATGGTTGGGGTCTGCCTACTGTTACCTTTGATGCCGAGTTCAAAGAAAACGAATTGAAGATGCGGGAAGACATGAAACAACAAGCTGTCGAAATGTTGGAAAAAGCAGGGATGAGAGATGTTAAACCTTATGATAACTTAGGGGCTTTAGGTCTTGGAATACATGAAATGGGAACCGCTCGTATGGGAAGGGATCCTAGAACTTCAGTAGTAAATGCTTATAACCAAGTACATACCGTTCCAAATGTTTATGTGACTGATGGGGCGTTTATGACTTCTGCCAGTTGTGTAAACCCTTCATTAACTTACATGGCATTTACAGCGAGAGCCGCACAACATGCCGCTGAACAACTTAAAAAAGGAATTTTATAATGGAAAGAAGAGTAGCATTGAAGAATATGGGTTTGTCACTTGGTTATATTGTGGCCACTCCTACCCTCATCAGTCTAGCACAAAGCTGTAAGAATGAAAAAGTATTAGAGTGGGTTCCTGATTTTTTTACAAAAGAAGAAGGATCTGTACTTACCCAACTTGTGGACATCATATTACCAAAAACGGATACTCCTTCTGCATCAGAGGTACAAGTTAATCTCTTCATTGACCGCTTTGCTAGTCAAGTACTCGATAAAAAACAGCAAGATTTTCTCAGATTATCTTCTTCAAAATTTATCGAGAAGGCTTTAAAAGATTCTGGTAAAGAAAAGGCTTCAGCCCTAACATCTGAAGATTTAGAGCCTGTTTTGGCAAATGCTTTAAAGGTCAGCAAAGAGGATGAGGCTACCTATTATAGATCCATCAATTCGTATAACGAGGCTATTGCTAAAGGCGAACCTGCTCAATTAGATGATTTGGTTTCGCAGTTTGCATTTGCCAATGATTTAAGAAGGATGACTATTTGGGGATATAAGTCTTCGGAATATATTGGAGAACAGGTTTTAGCTTATTTACCTGTTCCCGGTGAGTATATTGGTTGTGGCGATCTTCAGGAGTTGACCAACGGCAAAGCCTGGTCCATTTAATGGAAAGAAGAGATTTCATACAAAAAACAGCCCTTTCCGGTGGAGCATTATCCCTCGGAGGGGCTTTAAGTTATGGGGCTACCGTAAAAAACTCGGTTCCCCACAAATTCAATTTAAATTACGCCCCGCATTTTGGCATGTTTAAGCAACATGCAGGAGAAGATCTAATTAGCCAAATTAATTTTATGGCCGATCAGGGTTTTACATCTCTTGAGGACAATGGCATGCTTGGACGTTCTGTTGCAGAGCAAACTGCGATAAGTGAGGCTATGATAAAGAGGAATATGACTATGGGCGTCTTTGTTGTTGATGGCGGTGATAATTGGAAAACCTCCCTAACTACAGGGGAAAGTATTTTTCTAGACAATTTCATAAAAACATGTCATAAATCTGTTGAAGTAGCCAAAAGGGTTAATGCCAAATGGATGACCGTAGTCCCTGGATATTTTGAACGAAAATTACCGATTGGAATACAAACAGCAAACGTTATAGAAGCGTTGAAGAGAGGTGCTGAAATTTTTGAACCTCATGGCCTTGTAATGGTCTTGGAACCCTTAAGTGATAATCCGGATCTATTTCTTAGACTCCCCGATCAGTCTTTTGAAATTTGTAAAGCTGTGAATTCCCCCTCTTGTAAAATCCTTTTTGATATTTACCATATGCAGCGTAATATTGGCGATCTTATCGTAAATATGGGGCGTACCTGGGATGAAATTGACTATATACAGATTGGGGACAACCCCGGACGGAAAGAACCTACTACAGGAGAGATAAACTATCATAACGTGCTGAAGTTTATATATGATAAAGGATTTAAAGGCATTTTAGGAATGGAACATGGTAATTTTGGTCCTGACAAGTCCGATGAACAGGCTGTAATTGATGCCTATAAAAAAGTAGATGCTTTTCTTTGAGTAGAAATTAAATAGTGTTAAGAATGTAAAGAGAATATACGCACATTGTATATTCTCTTTTTTTTATTTTCGTATTATCATCCTATGAGCATGTGCAAATAAAATGTTACGAAGGAATCAGAATACCCTTATAATAAAATAGCTTAACTAGTTGCTTTGCCAAATTCAAACATCTTAAATCACCTCGAAAGGCTACCCTATTTATAGAATATGTTAAAATATAAAGCTTTGTAACGATTATTTTCTTAAAATTTAAATTTTTGCAAATCATTTTGTAAGATTTATACTACTTTTAAGTTATATACTTGTTATGGATTCTTATATATTGCTCTTAGTTGTTTACGTTATCCTACTTCTTGCTGCGAAAATGGCCTATAGGCTCTATCAGCACAAGACGCGGACACCCCATGCTCATTCAACCAAAACTCCATCAATATCAACCTTGGATAAAAGAGAGGGAAATTCCTTACTGCACAACGTTTGTTATGAGGATTTAAAGCGGCAAGCAATAAGTTCTTTTGCAAAGAATTAGCAATAGATTAACCTTTCATTTAGAAATTTTGGGTTTCATTCTTCGACTTACCTTAAAGAAACCGTTTACGTTTAACATGTTCAGGATACATTGTTTTTGACATATCATTTGACATTTTTAGGTTCCGGATTGAAGATTACAGAGTTTTAAACTATTAATTAATTTTTGTAAACTTTCGCAATCTTTTTAAGCACTTGTATCGTACATACTTTATTATTATCTCGTCATGGATCACTATATTACCATATTAATGATATATGTTGCGCTTTTTATTTGCGCAAACGCATTAAAGCCTTATTTCGATAAGTAAGGCTATTTATTCATTAAGTCGATCCAAACTACTTTTCCAATTAATTTCTGTTTTACGCAGGCGAGCAGAACCGCTTATTTCACGAAGCAAAAAACCCAGAAGCCTTCTTAAGAAGTTACCTCCAGGTTTTCAATCAGATTAAAATTAAATTTCTAAAAATTGTTAGTCTGAGAACGCTAAACGTTCTTATGATCCACACATCAAGCAATCATCATCGGCCTGCCCTTCTTTAGAGCGAGCTATCAGGGCCTTCATTTCTGCAGCGGTCATGGGTTTGGCATCCAATTCATTCCCTGTTACAAGAGTTGGCTTCACCTCAATAGTAACCGCACTTTTAGAATCAGGTACCAATACTTCTGTCGCTAAGGCTACCGCAGGAATTGGAGCCTCCTTCTTACTGTTGTCTAGGGTGAATTTAATGGCATCTACCGCAGCTTTTGTTCTTAAGTAATACATGCCTGTCTTCAGTCCACTTTTCCAAGCATAGAAGTGCATTGACGTAAGTTTGGAATAGTTGGCATTCTCCATAAACAAGTTCAAGGATTGACTTTGATCTATAAAATAACCACGTTGTCTGGACATGTCTATAATATCTTTCATACTCAATTCCCAAACTGTTTTATACAATTCCTTAATCTCTTGTGGAATACCCTCTATGTTTTGAACTGAACCATTTGCACGCATTAGTTCTTGTTTCAAGTTTTCATTCCACAACCCCAAAGCAACTAAATCTTCCAAGAGATGTTTATTTACAACTATAAACTCTCCGGATAATACTCTGCGTGTATAAATGTTTGAGGTATACGGCTCAAAACATTCATTATTTCCTAAAATTTGAGAGGTAGAGGCTGTGGGCATTGGTGCTACAAGTAGAGAATTACGCACACCGTGCTTTTTTACATCTTTTCTTAATCTATCCCAATCCCAACGTCCAGAAAGTTCCTCGTCCTTAACTCCCCAGAGGTTGTGTTGAAACTCACCTTGGGAAATGGGCGATCCTTTATAGGACGAATAAGGCCCCTCTTCTTTAGCCAATTCTACAGATGCTGTAACAGCTGCGAAATAAAGGGTTTCGAAAATCTCTTGATTTAATTGCTTTGCCTCATCACATGTGAAGGGTAGTCGCAACATAATAAAAGCATCTGCCAAGCCTTGAACTCCAAGACCAATTGGCCTATGACGCATATTGGAGTTTTCCGCTTCTATTACAGGATAATAATTACGGTCAATTACTCTATTTAAATTCTTGGTTACTCTTTTAGTTACTTTAAATAACTCTTTGTGATCAAACTCCCCGTTTTTGATAAACATAGGCAAGGCAATAGAAGCCAAATTACATACAGCAACTTCATCAGAGGAAGTGTACTCTATTATTTCTGTACACAAATTAGAGGAGCGTATTGTTCCTAAATTTCGCTGATTGCTTTTGCGGTTAGCCGCATCTTTGTACAGCATATAAGGTGTTCCTGTTTCTATCTGAGACTCCAATATCTTCTCCCACAATTCGCGCGCTTTAACTGTTTTGCGTCCTTTGTTCTGTGCTTCATACCCAGTATATAGCTTTTCAAACTCTTCGCTATGATTACTGAATAACCCGGGACATTCGTTGGGGCACATTAGGGTCCAGTCCTCATTGGCTTCTACTCTTTTCATGAATAAATCCGGAATCCACATGGCATAGAACAAGTCTCTAGCTCGCATCTCTTCTTTTCCATGATTTTTCTTAAGATCCAAAAAGTCATATATATCTGCGTGCCACGGTTCTACATAAATAGCAAAACTGCCCGTCCGCTTTCCTCCACCTTGATCTACATAGCGTGCTGTATCGTTAAATACTTGTAGCATTGGCACAATACCATTAGACGTTCCATTGGTTCCGGCAATGTAAGATCCAGTAGCTCTGACGTTGTGAATTGATAATCCTATTCCGCCTGCCGACTGAGAAATCTTTGCTGTTTGTTTTAATGTATCATAAATACCATCTATACTATCATCTTTCATTGCCAAAAGAAAACAGGAGGACATTTGTGGTTTTGGTGTTCCGGAATTAAATAGCGTTGGTGTAGCGTGAGTAAAATATTTTTTAGACATCAGCTCATAGGTCTCAATAGCCGAATCCAAATCACTAAGATGAATCCCTACGGCAACACGCATTAACATGTGTTGGGGGCGTTCTGCAATCTTTCCGTTTAGTTTTAAAAGATAAGAACGCTCTAATGTTTTAAATCCAAAGTAATCATATCCAAAATCTCGGTTATAAATTATAGTAGAATCCAATTGTTCCGCATTTTCTTCGATCACCTTAAAAACTTCATCTGAAAGTAAAGGCGCCTTTTTGCCCGTTCTTGGATTCACATACTCATATAAATCTCTCATTGTTTCGGAAAACGATTTCTTGGTATTTTTATGAAGATTGGATACAGAAATTCGTGCAGCCAATTTTGCATAATCCGGATGATAGGTGGTCATAGTAGCCGCAATCTCGGCTGCCAAATTATCCAGTTCTGAAGTTGTAACATTGTCGTATAGACCTTCAATAACTCTAACCGCTACTTTTACGGGATCTACCAGCTCATTTAGTCCATAACACAATTTCCGCACTCGTGCGGTAATCTTGTCGAACATCATTGGTTCTTTTCTACCATCTCTTTTGACTACGTACATTTGTTACAATTATTTTTTTAGTGATACTTTGGTTGGTTGGTTGGTTGCTATATGCTAACTCTGTTTTGCTAACCCCTTTAGGGCAAAACACATTGATGATATTTTAAAAGTCGGCGTCAAAACTAATTTTCTTGACATCTTCATCTTTATCTTTGTTCAATACGCCTGCTTTTTGATACTCCGAAACTCTTTTCTCAAAAAAGTTAGTTTTTCCTTGAAGGGATATCATATCCATAAAATCAAAAGGGTTGGTGGAGTTATAAACGCGCTCACATTCTAATTCAACCAATAGCCTATCTGTTACAAACTCAAGATACTGGGTCATTAGCTTGGAATTCATCCCTATTAAACTTGCCGGTAAAGATTCGGTAATAAATTCTCTCTCAATATTCAAAGCATCCACAAGAATCTCAGTAATACGGGCTTTAGAAACCTTATTTACCAAGTGGTGGTTATGTAAATGAACGGCATAATCACAATGCATCCCTTCATCTCTAGAAATCAATTCATTTGAAAAGGTTAACCCAGGCATCAATCCCCGTTTTTTTAACCAAAATATAGAACAAAAGGCACCCGAAAAGAAAATACCTTCCACCGCAGCAAAAGCTATTAATCGCTCAGCAAAACTAGGAGAATCTATCCATTTAAGTGCCCAGTCCGCTTTCTTTTTGATAGCAGGAAAGTTCTCAATGGCTTTAAAAAGAATTGCTTTTTCTTTCTCATCTTTTACGTAAGTATCTATCAATAAGGAGTAAGTCTCTGAGTGAATATTCTCCATCATAATTTGAAAGCCGTAGAAGAATTTGGCTTCTGCATATTGCACCTCACTAACAAAGTTCTCTGCCAGATTCTCATTAACGATACCATCCGATGCAGCAAAAAACGCCAGTATATGTTTGATAAAATAACGCTCATCATTGGTGAGCTTGTTATTCCAATCTGTTAAGTCCTGATGTAGGTCAATCTCCTCTGCCGTCCAGAAACACGCTTCGCATTTTTTATACCACTCCCAAAGATCGTGATGCTTAATGGGAAAAATAACAAATCGGTCATCATTTGCTGCTAATATAGGCTCAATAGCTATTGACATAGTTTATAGATTTAAATGGTTTTATTGCTGAGGTAAACTTACCTTGCTCTAGGGATTAACAAAGATTGAAAAATGAAGTGGATTTCTAAAGGGTAATAGAGACATTAAATTACAAAGTTTTTAACACTGAGTGTTGAAATGTAGGTTGACTTGTGATGTTTACTGACCTTAAGTCCGGATTGGGTTTTTCGTTTTTTTTAAAATTAAAATTTAATAAAAAAGAAAACCAAAAAGTATGATAAATTATACTTTTTGGTTTTAAACTGGTTATGCCCTAAAGACTAAATATGCTATGTTTTATTATATGACTACCAAACCGCAAGATGAAAACCGAGGTATCAAAACTTTAAATCAATTTTGTTCAAATTAGCTGAGTCTAGGTAGTTCCCCCGAAACCTAAAACTTAACATAATTCCCACTCCTATTGGGGTAGGTTTTTTCAAAACATCTTTAATTTATTCGGCTAGGCTATTTTGTAACAATGGCAGATTATTTATTCTAACATGTTGCCCCCTTCATCAAACATTGGTTTGGTAGTTCATAATAGTTATAAAAATTTATGCCCTTTTAAACATTTACTTTCGTTTAGTTGCAACAAAACTACCTGTTACATAAATTCTTTTCCCACCGGAGCTTTGAAGATTTACTGTAAGTAGGCCGCTTAGGCTATTATCATCAAAATGATCTATGGTTATTTTTCCTTTATGGGCAAATAGTGGCGCCTCCCCTAGATCTCTTATGTTTGCAAAGCCAAAAACTCCATCAAAATAATTAAGAAAGCCATCAATATCCTTTACTATTGAATAAGACCCAACAGGAATATATTTATCCTGATTTTGTTTTGATATTAAAAACTCTAAAGAATGCTTCGGAGATTTATCCTCGTTTTTTAAATACAGTTTTAAAGTTGAAAAATTCTTACCGTTTGCGGATCTTTCTTTGGAAGTCTCAAAATTAATGTACCCCTTTAACTCTTTATTAAAATCCCCTGATGATTTGATTATGTATCGCCCTTCAAGTAAAACTATATCTCTATTTTCAGGACCTTCTACGCCTCCTGATACTATAATAAGAAGTGTAAAAAGGCAGACACCAAGTTTTACTGTTTTAGTTATCAAACTCTTTGGAATCATATATTTCTCCTTTATCTATGTTATTTATATATTACTCCTGTTTAGTAAGGCTTTTAACCTTCGATGTATTTACCATCGGTTCAGTATAGTTAATTTCGCTATTGGAACTAACTATCTCTTCTTGGATTCCATTAGGTTTGTCCGTGATTGAAGCAATAATTAGCAGTATAACGAAAAGAGTAAAAAATATGGCGCACTTCTTCATGATTAACATATTATATTTAACTTGGACGTGTAACTAAATGCATGCCAAAGATTAGATGGGGCTAAAGTATTTTAAATGTTCTTGTTCTAAATTTGCTTTTGTATAATTGGTAGAATTTTGTGTATAGTTGGCAAGGCTGTTTAATAGAAATTCTTGCTTTTTTGTATAAATCTGATTATCAATTTTTTAAAAATAAAACATCAAGAATAGATGAGCGAACCCGTAAAACCTTTGCTGGCAAAATTAGAAAAGACCGTATTATTTTATTTTGTTGCCAACGATACGCGAAATTGTTCCATTGGCACATATTTTCACTTGTAACGTTTGCAATAATTTTACTTTTGAATAATTCACCTGTTATTATATTATGTTAGAAGCCGTTATTGTTGATGATGAGATTAAAGCATTGCAGAGTTTGTCATGGGAGCTTACGAACTTTAGTGATGAGATTAAAGTAGTAGCGTCTTTTACTGATCCTTTTGAAGCTTTAAACTTCTTGGAAATAAATACTCCGGATTGCCTTTTTTTGGATATTGAAATGCCAACTATGGATGGTTTTCAATTTATTCAAAAGCTTAAAAACAAGGGGTTTCCCGTGGTAATTACCACAGCATATAATCAATACGCCATAAAAGCACTAAAAAACGAAGCCATTGATTACCTATTAAAACCAATTGACACAGATGATTTAAATGATACCATTGTAAAAATAAAAAAATTCAATGCCAAAAATTTTACAGCTGATAAACTGGAAAAGATTTTGTTAAATTTAAATTCTCATTCTGTGCAAAAGAAGATTACTATTAACACAGATGGGAAGCTTTTATTTTTAAGCAGTGACGAAATACTTTATGTTGAGTCTGATGGTAATTATAGCACCGTTTATCTGGTTGATGGTCAAAAAATTGTTTTGACCAAAAAATTGAAAGAGGTGAATGAGCTCCTGCCTACAGAATCTTTTTATAGAATCCATAACTCTTTTGTGGTAAATATCAATAAGATAAAAGAATTCCTTAAAACAGATGGATATGTTGTACTTCAATCCAACCACAAAATACCGGTATCCCGCCAGAAGAGATCAGATTTTTTAGATATGCTTTAAACTGTCTTTATGCATTTTTATACCCTAAAAAAAATTCAAGGACAATTTGCATACACCGTAAGACTTGCTTTTTTTTCTTTAACCGTTTTGTATTGTTTTTTGGGATTCTCTCAAGAAATACCTCAAAACTTCAGAAAAACGGTTGATAGTTTGGTAAAAGCTTTGCCTTCAACCTATCGCGAATTGGATTCTGTTCTCAGACCTCATCGAAGAGATACTACATTAATGCGGTATTTTAATGACGAGGCTACCAAGAAAAATTATTTGGATGGGCAGGCTTATGCCTTAAATCAATTAGGTACTAAATACAGAGATATATCGCAATATTCAAAGTCGGTTGCACTATACCGAAAAGCTCTTGAAGTGTCCATAGCTTCTAATAACTTGGAGTTTAGAGTTTTTAGTCTAAATATGTTAGGTGTTGTTTACCGCAGAAGCGATGCCATAAAAACTGCCTTAGATTATAATCAGGAGGCATTAGCTCTGGCGGAAACGGTAGAAAACCCATCAGAAGGTTTAAAAAGAAGCATAAACGTATCGCTAAATAGCATTGGAAACATTTATCAAACATTAGAGCAATATGATTTAGCCATAGAGCAATTTAGAAAGTCAATGCAATTAGAGGAGGAATTGGACAATAAGCTTGGTTTGGCCATTAATTACCAAAATATTGGAGAATGTCTTGAGGCTAAAGGTCTTCTTGAAGATGCCTTACAAAATTATAGAACTTCATTAGCTTTTAATGAGGAAATTGATTCTGATAAAGGCAAAATAATCTGCAAAAACAGCATCGCTCAAGTTTACATAAAACAAAATAAACTTGAAGAGGCGTTAGAAATTCTAGAACCTACTTTAATGTCTTCTGAAATTTTAGGAGACAAACTTATAACTGCCACAGTTCAGATTAATTTGGGATGGGTACTTATGCAACTGGATCGTTTTTCAGAAGCTGAGCAAAATCTTATTGAAGGTTTGCAGCTGGCACAAAAATATAATCTGCCAACTTCTATTTCGCTAGCATACGGTTACCTTTCGGATTTGTCTCAAAAAAGGGGAAATTACAAAGATGCTTTAGTTAACTATCAAAAAGCAAAAAAATTTAATGAAGAGATAAACAATGAGCGGAATCTGAGGTATGTAAATGATATGATTATTCGATACGACTCCGAAAAAAAGAATAATCAAATTGCCGTGCTTGCCAAAGAAAATGAAATTGTTAAGTTAAGGCTGCGTAAAAATCAAAACACCATTATTGTTGTTGGATTAGCACTCTGCTTATTTGGATTTATCCTCTATATTTTATATCGCCAGAATCAGTTAAAGAATGAAAAGAAAATGCTTACTCTGGAGCAGACTATGCTTCGCAGTCAAATGAATCCTCACTTTCTTTTCAATTCCTTAAATTCCATAAAGCTCTATATTATAAATAATGAACAAAAAAATGCAGTTCATTATCTAAATAAGTTTTCCAAACTCGTGCGCAAAATACTGGAAGCTTCTTCCTTAAAAGAAATATCATTGGCAGAGGAATTGGAAACCGTTGAACTTTACATGAACATAGAAAACATTCGCTTTTCCAATGAGATAAAATTTGAAATTTCCGTAGCTGAGGACATTCTACCTCACAATGTAAAGATTCCTTCTTTAATCCTACAGCCCTTTCTTGAAAATGCCCTTTGGCACGGCCTATCCTCCAAAGAAGGTGAAAAAAGGATTAATTTACACGTGTATCGTGGAAAAAATGGTTTCATAAATATTTCCATTACAGATAATGGCATTGGTAGGGAAGTCGCCGAAAGAATCAAAGAAAGTAAAGTGTTAAAACGAAAATCTATAGGAATAGACATTACAAAAGAACGGTTGGCGAACTTCTCTAAAGATTACCAAAACTCGTTTAATGTTGAAATACTGGATTTGTTTGATGAACATCAGCAGGCCAGCGGAACCACAGTGATTCTCCATATTCCTACGATTTAGTATGTTCCTCTGCTACTTGTTCCAGTTCTGCATACCATTTTTTTCCAAATTTTCGAATTAAGGCATCCTTAACAAACTTATAAACAGGAACTTGTAATTCTTGTCCTAGCACACAGGCAGGATTGCAAATATGCCATTTATGATAATTTACAGCAGTAAGTTCTGTATATTCCCTAATTCGGATGGGATAAAGATGACAAGAAACCGGTTTTTTCCATTTTGTAATACCATTATTATAGGCTTCTTCCAAACCACACTTCACAATCCCGTTATCTGAATAGACTACATAAGCACACTCACTTCCGTTTACTAGCGGAGTTTCCCATTCCCCATCTTCTCCCTTTACAAAAGCTCCCTGTTCTTCTATAGCGGCAATGCCTTCCTGTCTTAAAAATGGTTTTACATCACGGTAAATATCTACCAATATTTCTGTTTCCCGCTCTTCTAGAGGCGCGCCAGCGTCACCATCTACACAACACGCTCCTTTACAGGCATTGAGATTACAAACAAAATTCTTCTCAATGATTTCCTCGGAAACAATTATTTTTCCTATTTGAAACATATGTCAAATTCTTTTGCAAATATACTTTATTAAAAGTATCCCAAAATTATAATGTCTTGAACTCTCGTAGCCATTTTTAAATGTAATTTTGCCGGAATTTTATAACTCATGGATTTAAATTTCAACTTTAAAGAAATCGCAACTGCAAGTATGATTCTTTTTGCAATTATAGATATTGTTGGTAGTGTTCCCATTATAATTAATTTACGTAACAAAGTTGGGCACATTCAGTCAGGCAAAGCATCCATTGTATCGGCTTGTATTATGGTTGCATTTTTGTTTGTTGGGGAAGAGATTTTAAAATTAATTGGTATTGATGTTAATTCTTTTGCTGTCGCAGGCTCCTTTATACTATTTTTCCTTGCATTGGAAATGATATTGGGCATTACGCTTTATCGCGATGACGAACCAGAAAGTGCATCTATAGTACCTATTGCCTTTCCATTAATCGCAGGGGCCGGTACTATGACCGCTCTGCTTTCGTTGAGGGCAGAATACCATGTAGAAAATATTATAGTGGCAATTATCGTGAATGTTATTTTTGTTTATATTGTTTTAAAGTCTTCTAAAAAGATTGAAAAAGTCTTGGGGAAAGCTGGGATTGGCGTTATACGTAAAGTTTTTGGTGTAATTTTGTTGGCCATAGCTGTAAAACTGTTTGCTACCAATATTCATCAACTCTTCTTATAATAGATATATTAACTTTTAACGCAATTCTATGAAAAACTTACCCTATCTCGTACTCATCCTCATGGCCCTTTTGCTTGTTGCTTACAATGTAACTATTGTAGATTTTGAAAATCCGTTGGGGGGTAACAGTACTATTGCATTAATTGGAATATTGGCTTCTTTATGCACTATAGTGCTTTTGTTAATCTTCATTACCTCCAAGAAAATTAAACGTAAAATAGATCAGAACTAATTTGGATTCTTTCCTTTTTTCTATTCCATTTTCATGGAATAGCAATACTGTCTAGTTTTAAGACCGCATTTAACATCCCATCACTGGCGCTTTTAATTTTGGCAGAAGTGTTTGCATCGTACAGTTGTTCAGAAAGGGCAGCTTTCATAAATAACTTTATCTTATCTTCAAAAGCATAGAAATCCATTTTTATATTTCTATCAATTATTTTATCAATAAAGTTTTCAAACAAAATATCATCTACCCTAAAATTATTAATAAACTCTTCTTTAGAATAGGATTTATAAATTCCCCTATTCCTATCTAAATGTTCAAAAATAAAGTACGATAAAAACCTTAGATATTGCTCGCTTTCAATAACTTCCTCTTCGTTATTGCCAATGGGTACGAAAACATCTGGAATAATACCTCCTCCACCGTAAACTATTTTTCCCTTTGGCGTCGTAAACTTTAGGGAGTCGGCAACTTTAATGCTATCTACGGAAATTAACTCTCCATTAAGGTATCTATCCGTAAATTTCTGATAATAATCTTTACTGCCATTTTCGTAAGATCTTTGAATAGATCTGCCAGTTGGGGTGTAATAACGAGATACCGTAAGTCTTATTGCGGAGCCGTCACCTAACTCCATTTCTCGCTGTACCAGTCCTTTTCCAAAAGATCTTCTCCCTACAATGGTTCCTATGTCGTTATCTTGCAAAGCCCCGGCTATAATTTCACTGGCAGAGGCTGAGCGTTCATTTATAAGCACAAATATGGGTTTATCTTCAAAATCGCCCTTTTTTGTTGCGTATATTTTTTCTATTTCTCCTTTCTTATTTTTAGTAAATAAAATAAGTTTTTCATTCTGCAAAAACTCATCTGCAATTTGCTCAGCAACGCCTAAATATCCTCCCGGATTATCCCGCAAATCCAGTGTAAGTTTTTGAGCACCTTGTTTTTGTAAGTAACTAAGTGCTGTTTTAAATTCTTTAAAGGTAGATTCCGCAAATCTGTTAATCTTTATGTAGCCCATATCCGGGGTGAGCATAAAAAAAGCATCAACACTTTTTATGGGTACAACATCCCGTTTAACTGCAACTGTAAACTTCTTTTTTTCTTCCTTTCTATAAACCAAAAGATCCACAAATGTTCCTTGTTTTCCCTTAAGCTTATTTACTATTGCTTCACTGGGAAGCCCTTTTCCAAATAAAGTATCCTTATCGGATAGGAGTATCCGGTCACCAGGCTGTAACCCTTTTAGAAAACTAGGCCCATTTTCTATGGTTTTTATAATAGAAATGGTATCCCTATACATGTAAAAATTAACCCCAATTCCTACAAAATCACCTTTCATATTTTCAGAAACCTTGGTCATTTCACGTTTTGGAATATAAACCGAATGTGGATCTAGCTTATCTAAAATATTATTTACTGCTACATCAACAATACTGTCCGTGTTGATTTCATCAACATATTCATAGTCAATGTAATCAATAAGCCGATTCAATTTGTCTTTTTTAGAATTTGTGGTGAAAAGTTTTTCAGGAGAATGATTAAAACTTAGTTTGCCTCCAATAAAGATACCCAAGGCCAGCGCCATTGCAAGTATTGTTGGCCATATATAGATATTTCTTTTGCTCATTAGGTTACATTATATTTAATGCTCATTGTCAATATTCGGTAAATGTTGTAATGTTACACCGGCTCTTTCTAAAAATTCTAGACCAGAGCCATCTTTATATGCTTTTTGGTATACCACACGTTTTATGCCAGATTGATGAATTAGTTTGCTACATTCCCGGCAAGGTGACAGTGTAATATAAAGAGTTGCTCCTTCACAAGATTGAGTGGAGGAAGCCACCTTGGCTATGGCATTTGCCTCAGCATGTAAAACGTACCATTTTGTAAATCCTTCTTCATCTTCGCATTTATTTTCAAATCCGGTGGGCGTCCCATTGTAGCCATCTGAAATAATCATTCTATCCTTTACAATAATTGCTCCAACCTGTTTTCTATAACAAGAAGATAATTTGGCCCATTCACTAGCCATGCGCAAATAAGCTCTATCGTATTTTTCCTGCTTTTTGTTTTTCATTTAGAAAATTCTGCTAATAGTACCTGAATAAACAGTTGAGTGATATCTACTTTAGAGTGTTGTGAATTTTAAGCTAAGATACCTGCTTTACCAAAGCGCTACAACCGAAAATGGTTAATTTTAAGTGAAACATTTACCAAGGAAACGTATTGATAAGTAAGGGTATTGTAACTACAATGATTAAAAGAGAAAGTACTGCCGTGAAAAGCCACTTTTTTAAGTTTAAAGAGTGAAACAGATAAGCCAGTAATAAGACACAAAGGATAACTAAAACTTGAGCTATCTCAATTCCGGTTGCGAAACCTAACAAAGGTGAAAGTTTTTCATCTTCCTCTGCCATTAACATTCTAAAGAAATTGGAAAAGCCGAAGCCATGAATTAAGCCAAAAAAAGTTGTTGCACCGCTATGTATGACCATACTCTTCTGGTCCAAATCCTTTTTGGAATGGTATAAATTGAATAAAGCTGTAAACAATATGGTAACAGGAATAAGAAACTCTATCCAAGTAGCATTCACAGTAACCAACCCGTAGGCGGCTAACGACAAGGATGTGCAATGGGCGATTGTAAAAATAGTAGCCAAAATCACAATCTTCTTCCAGCTTTTATAAGTGAAAGGTGCGGCCAGTGCCGCTAAAAATAAAATGTGGTCATAAGCCCCTTTATCCATCACATGGCTAAGCCCTAATTGAGTGTAAAACCAGAAATTATCCATCCGTAAAATTTAGTTAGATAAAGATATACTATTCATGTTTATACCATTTACAGCCTATTAAATGCCTCTTTCTCTTTGAATCTCTTCGTATGCTCGTTGCACTTCCTTAAATTTTTCTTCTGCTCCCTTCTTAATAGCTTCATTTTCAGTATTAACCCTGTCCGGGTGGTACTTTTTAGCCATTGTCCTATAGGCTTTCTTTACTTCATCGTCAGACACATTCTTATCTATCTCTAGTATTTTATATGCATTATTGGCCGATTTAATAAACATAGCCTTTATGCTTTCAAAATCACTTCTGCCAATACGGAGATATCCTGCAATCTCTTTTATTTTATCAATTTCAGGGATACTTACAGATCCATCCGCTTGTGCAATTCCAAATAAAAAATGTAATAACTGTAGACGTACTCCATAACCAGTACGCTGGTTTAAATAACTACAAATTTTCTCAGCGGAAATCTCCCTTTTCTTAATTACCTGATTAAATGTTCTAAAAATAGCATTTGCCTTATCCTTGCCATAAGTGCTCACAAAATATTGTTGCACATAATCCATTTCACGCTGATTCACATTTCCATCAGCCTTAATTACAATAGAGCAAAGCGAGAGTAAATTTAACTCAAAATCTGCTGGAGAGACTTGCTGCTGGAACATGCCTCCGGATCGGTTTCCACCGCTCAAATTATCTATAAAACTCCCTATTATAAACCCCACCAAGGCACCAGGAAAGCGAAAAAGAAAAAACCCCAATACAGCAGCCGCCCACTTAATCATTTCTATTCAAAATTTCCTCAAAGATATAATTTTACCTCTTAAAAGAAAGCCAAAGGAAAAGTTAAGGTATGTGGACAAACTGTCCTAAAATGGTTATCTTTGAACTATTATTTTCTTAATCTAAAAAGATGATGTATCCTCCAGAACTAGTTAAACCCATGAGACAAGATTTAACATCTGCCGGGTTTGAAGAATTATATACAGCTGAAGCTGTGGAAAATGCAATTAATCAAGAAGGCACTACCCTTGTAGTTGTGAATTCAGTATGTGGTTGCGCGGCCGCAAATGCAAGACCTGCGGCCAAAATGAGCCTCCAAAGTAATAAAAAGCCCGACCATTTGGTAACTGTTTTTGCCGGTATGGATATTGAAGCGGTAAACGCTGCTCGAAATTTAATGGTGCCTTTTCCCCCTTCATCTCCGAGCATGGCCTTATTCAAAAATGGTGAACTGGTACATATGATTGAACGCCATCATATTGAGGGAAGACCTGCACAAGTGATTGCTGAAAATTTAATTGAGGCATATCAAGAATTTTGTTAATGCCATTTCCGTTACCGGAATGTATAAAAGCTTTAGGAAAAAACCGTTCGTAAGAAGCGGTTTTTTTATTTTTGTGCTATGCGAAGACTATTGGCATATCCGCTGACCGTTATTTATTTTATTTTTTTTGGGCTGGCACTCTTGTTTTTCCATCCCATACAATGGTTTCTTCTAAATACTTTTGGATATAATGCCCATAAGAAAAGTGTTAGTATCCTTAATTTATGCTTGCTAAGATGTACCCATATTTTAGGTACGCGCTATACTTTTAGAAACAATCAAGAACTTCCCCTTGACAAACCTTTGATTCTGGTAGCAAATCACCAAAGCATGAATGACATTCCACCCTTAATCTGGTTTATGCGGGACTATCACCCAAAGTTTGTAAGCAAGAAAGAGCTTGGAAAAGGTATTCCAAGCGTCTCTTTTAATCTTCGGCATGGTGGTTCTGTTTTAATTGATAGAAATGATGGCAAACAAGCCATCAGCGAGATTGGTAAATTGGGAAAATACATTGAGGCCAATAACCGAAGTGCCGTTATATTCCCTGAAGGTACCCGCAGTAGAACCGGCGTTCCGAAAAAATTTCAAACTACCGGGCTTAAAATTTTAATGAAAAATGCTCCTTCTGCCCTAATTGTGCCGATAAGTATTAATAATTCATGGAAAATGCTATGTTATGGTAAATTCCCGTATGGTATAGGCAATCACATTACTTTTGATATTCATCCACCATTAAAGAATAAAGGAGATTTAGATCAATTAATTACAAGAGTAGAACAACAAATAGTTTCAGGAGTAAATTCGTTTTTATGACACCTGATCAAATCATAGAAAAAACTAAAATCTTTGTTAAAACAACTCTGGCCGGGGCCGAAGGAGGCCATGACTGGTTTCATATTCAACGGGTTTTTAAAAATAGCTTATTAATTGCTAAAGAAGAAAATGCGGACTTACTCATAGTTAGCCTCGGCGCATTACTGCATGATATAGCAGATGCAAAGTTTCACAATGGAGATGAAACTATTGGTCCGCGGGTAGCTAGGAGTTTTCTTAATTCTCTTGAAATAGATGAGAAAATAAGCTCGCATGTGGTGAAAATCATTGAAAATATTTCCTTTAAAACAAGTTTCAAAAAAAGTGTTGATGGTGATAGTTTTAACTCTTTGGAATTACAAATTGTACAAGACGCAGATCGTTTAGATGCTATTGGTGCTATTGGGATTGCACGGGCGTTTAATTATGGCGGTTTCAAAAACAGGGAACTTTACAATCCTGAGGTTAAGCCTAATTTAAAAATGACTAAAGAAGAGTATACTTCCTCTAAAGCACCAACCCTGAATCATTTTTATGAAAAGTTATTACTTCTAAGGCATACAATGAACACAAAAACCGGTAGCCAATTAGCAGAAGAAAGGCATAAATTTATGCAACTTTACTTGGATCAATTTTACAAAGAATGGGGAGATAGTGATGAATTATAGAAGTTTCCCGATTTTATTCTCATATTAGGAATTCATCAATAAAATTTACTTATTTTTTGTATATTGATGACTTAATTACGATAATACAACCAAAAATGCAAAGAAGAAAATTCATCAAAAATGTAGCGGCATCATCGGCCGCTTTTTCTATTGTTCCCAGTTTTGTAATGGGAAAAACGCATGTGCCTCCCAGTGATACGCTTTACATAGCTGCATTTGGTGTTGGAGGCCGTGGTGCCGGTGTGATAAAAGGTTTAGACGAAACCAAAAAAGTTAAATTCGTTGCGCTTTGTGATGTGGATGACAGAAGAGCAGCTGAAACATATCAATTGTATCCACAAGCCGCGCGTTACAAAGACTTTAGGAAAGTTTATGACAAGCACCTTAGTGACATTGACGCTATTATGGTCGCTACCCCAGACCACACCCATGCAACTATTGCCCTGCCGTTTATGCGCGCCAAGAAGCATGCCTATATTGAGAAACCTTTAACGCACAATATTTACGAAGCCCGTTTACTGACCAATGTAGCAAAAGAGCAGGGAATTGTAACCCAAATGGGTAATCAAGGTGCGTCTAGTGACGGAAGTAGGCAAGCCAAAGAATGGATACAATCCGGAATCATCGGAAAAGTTCATAAAGTGGATTGTTGGACTAACAGACCAGTATGGCCACAAGGAGTGGCAATTCCCACCGCAAAACAAGCTGTGCCTAAACAACTGGACTGGGACCAATGGCTGGGACCCGCAGCAATGCGCAACTACAATGAAGCCTATTTGCCCTTTAAATGGCGAGGTTGGTGGGATTTTGGTACCGGAGCACTTGGAGATATGGGTTGTCATATTATGGAAACCCCTTTTGGTGTACTGGATTTAGGATACCCTACGGAAGCAGAAGCTAGTTGCACGACAGTGTGGGTAGGAGACTTTGTTGAAGGTGATTTTAGTGCTTCTTGCCCTCCTTCTTCCATTGTGCGTTTAAAGTTTAATACTGAAGCCCATGGCGATATAGCTCTGAATTGGTATGATGGTGGTATAAAGCCCGACTTGCCCGATGAATTAAAAGATGGTGAAACCATAGGTGATTCCGGCGGAGGAACTATTTTTTATGGTTCGCGAGGAACTTTGATATGCGACACCTACTCGCAAAATGCACGCTTATTACCTTCAGAAAATATGCAATTTTTTAACCCTCCAAAGCCGTATCTTACTAGGGTTGAAGGTGCTATTTCCGGGCACCAGAAAAACTTTGTTGATGGGTGTTTAAGTGGCGTAGCTACCTCATCTGATTTTGAAAGATCAGGACCATTAACCGAAGCAGTGTTAATGGGTAATTTGGCAATTAAAGCTTATCAGTATAAAGAACTTAAACCGGGGAAAAAGGTGGGCGACTGGGACCCGTACGATACCCCTGGAAGACGTAAGTTACTTTGGGATGGTGAAAATATGAAAGTCACCAATTATGAAAAAGCCAACGAATGGGTTAAAGGTACATACCGAAAGGGTTGGGAATTAGTCTAATACAAAACATTCTATAATAGCGTAAGATAAAGGTATTAAACTGCTCAAAAAAGCTTTAATTGACTTCCTTTAGCAGCTTCATACAATTGTGTATTTAATTTTGGAAAGGTTTTATTTTTAAAGTAAGTATTTCTAGCAATGCCCAACATATCATGAATGTGTTGGGCTATTTTACTGTCTCCTTTACTTCGTACACCAAATCTACTATCATTGAGTCTTCCATTATGACACGCTCTAATATGATTTAATACTTTATCTGCACTATCCGGTAGGGTTTTCCTAATCCAATCCGAAAATATTTGCCCAATTGCTCCATTAAGACGCACTATGGTAAATGCCATTGAGAGGGCGCCATTTTCAGAAACTGCTTTGGCCAAATTCATAATTTCATGACTATTTATGTCCGGTATAATGGGCGCCAGCATTGCGTTTAC
The DNA here is from genome assembly GCA_041747755.1 of Arenibacter sp. Lineage (GTDB taxonomy): Bacteria > Bacteroidota > Bacteroidia > Flavobacteriales > Flavobacteriaceae > Aurantibrevibacter. Next base: position 47,449 of record JBGTEN010000065.1, read on the forward strand.
CGGAATATTATGCTCCGATAAAATCCGAATAGTCTCCAAACGTTTCTTGATAGTTGTTGTTCTGGGTTCCAAAATACGCCTTGTCTCTTCCGAAAGTGAGGTAACGGAAATATTAACCCCTATCAAATTATCCGCCGCTAATTGTTTAATAATTTCCAAGTCTCTTAAAATCAAAGCGTTTTTGGTAATTATACCGACTGGATGCTTGTATTTTAAAAAAATTTCCAAACACTTATGCGTAATCATAAATTGTTTCTCCGCAGGCTGATAGCAATCCGTGTTTCCGGAGAGTACAATGGTATTGACCGTCCAGCTTTTGGATTGTAATATTTCTTCAAGCAATTTTGGAGCATCTTGCTTGATTAAAATCTTTCGCTCAAAATCCAAGCCTGCACTATATCCCCAATATTCGTGACTATTCCTGGCATAACAATAGATACAACCATGCTCACATCCCTGATACGGATTCATAGAGTATGCCATTCCTACATCCGGACTCATTACTTTATTTACAATACTTTTGGGAAATATTGGAATATACTGTGTCTTGTTTTTGTCTGCCTCCTCCCCTTCAATTTTACAGAACTCTAAGAAATCTTCTCTGGTTTCGTAGATATGCTTAAGAAACTTGTTTGGTAGATTTTGCTGAGCCCCTCTTCCTTTTATGATATCGTACTTTTTCAAAAAAATGGATTTATTCCAAATATATGGAATTTTTACATATTTTGAATGTTGCAAATGTTAAAAGATTATTTAGAAACCCAATTAAAAAAGGAAAGACAAAATCAGATTCGGCAAAAAGTATGTTACATGAAGTATTTCAGTTTCTGCCCTATAAAAGCTAAATCTGCTCTATAGATTAACCCGTACCAACTGCTTTTTAGAGCCGCGTTTTGCATAGAAAAGCATGCTGTTGTCCTTACTATTGGCTAAAGGCATGGAAACCATTAGCGGTAAACGAGCTTCACTGTCATCTATTATTTTTTCGTAACTCAAATCACCTTTTTCATCAAGACGTATTAAAAAGACATTTCTGTTGCGGCCCAAACCTTGTTTAAAAACAATACGCTCATTGCTTAATTGCTGTGGATTATCACTGGCAGTGCTTATAAAAAAATAAGTGTTGTTTCCCTTGGTGTACGAGCTGTAAGACGCATATGCTCCGTCTCCCTGGGTTACTTCGGATTTATTTACATTTCTTGCCCAGACCATATCCCCATTGATATCTAGTTTTGCACTAATCATATCATTGTAATGGTACCTTTCAATCCGCAACCGTGAGCCACTGGCATCTTGCTGAATACTGGAGGTTACAAAGTATTCTTCTGCATTAAACAAGACCGATTTATCTTCGGTTACGGTAACATTTTTGAAAACTAGGTTATTAATATCGCGCTCATCTTCTTTCCCAAACTTATCAGCCATAAATTGTTGCGAAAACGGATTATACTTCTTTGTTTTAAATGCTAAGGTATTTGGGTTCAAATCAAAATATCCCAAACCGTTAAAGCGATTGTCTCTTCTATCTGAGTAGAATCCAACACAGATTAATCTGTCCTCTGTAAGTACAGGAATTAATGCCTCAGAATATTTACCTGAATCATCAAAAACTTGTGTTCTTAAACCTGCCCCGGATAGTTGTATAAGCTCATATTGAAATCTTCTTTCTGTAGCTCCAAAGCGCTGTTGCTTAAAGTAGGCCTTCCCAACGATGTAAGCCTTGTCATAACTTTTTGAAGTCACCATTTTTTCAAACGCATAATTTTTTTCTTCTACTTCCGCCGAAAAATCGTGCTCCATTAATTTATTTAATGAGGTGTCATACAAAAATATAAAATGCTTATTATCCTTCCCTTTCTTAAAATGAGCACTTATGGTAAAGGCCGATTTGTCCTCATTAAAAAGCACAGCAGTTGAGAATCCTGAGCCAAAATCCCTGTTATAATAATTTTTATTAAGAGCGTTAGCAACTTCTACAGAAGGAATTGAAAGTAAGGTTTGGGAAGTAAAGTTAAAATTAACAACCGGAGCCCGATGTACTATATAATCATAAGCTTGCTTTGTTATATTGTATTCTAAAAATAGCAGATGTAGCTGTCCGTTCTTTACAAACGCATCTATAAAATTAGTGCTCTTAAGTTTGTAGTTATAATCTGCAATTAATTCTAAGTTTTCATTGTAATGCTCAATAAAATAGCCTTTGGGCGATAATATTACCCCTGTGTAATAGGCTCTTACAAGGATAGAACCCCTAAAGCCGTCATCTGAAATAGCCAAAAGGTTGGAATATTTATAGCGATCATCATATTTTTCGCCGAAACTATATTTGGCTGTAGATTCCTGGCCTGCAGTGATGCCTAAGTTCAATATAAAAAGTGCTATGAGCAAATTATTTTTAAAATTCATAAAAAGGGTTTTAAGAAAAAACTTCCATTAGGCTCCTGTGAAATTTGCTTTTCTTTTTTCTAAAAAAGCTGAGGTTCCCTCCTTAAAATCCGAGGTGCCAAAACAAGTCCCAAAAGCATCAATTTCGGTTTCAAATCCATTTATATCACTCTTAAAACCAGCATTTACTGCTTTTATTGCATAAGAAATTGCAACCGGAGAATTATTTGCTATTCTAGCCGCAATTTTTTTGCAATATGGAAGCAGCTCTTCCTGAGCAGTAAAATGATTAACTAAACCATATTCCATAGCTCTTTCGGCATCTATCATTCCTGCTGACAATATAAGCTCCATTGCCCTACCTTTTCCTATTAACTGAGGTAACCTTTGTGTACCACCGTAGCCTGGAATTAAACCCAAAGAAACTTCCGGTAATCCCATTTTTGCATTATGGCTGGCTATTCTAAAGTGACAGGCCATGGCCAACTCTAATCCTCCTCCAAGGGCAAAACCATTAATTGCTGCTATCACTGGTTTTGAGAGATTCTCTACCAAGTTAAACAATAGTTCTTGACCCTTAGCTGCTAACATGGTGCCTTCTTCTGCAGAAAAATGAGCAAACTCTGAAATATCCGCTCCTGCTATGAATGCTTTATTTCCACTGCCGGTAATTATAATTACTCGTATGTTTTTTTTTGTATCAAATACTTTAAAGGCGTCATGTAACTCTTCAATTGTTACCTTGTTCAAAGCATTTAACTTGCTGGGGCGGTTTACTGTAATCAGAGCCATTGGTCCATCTTCCTCTACTAAAATATTTTCGTAATTCATAGTAACTATTTTCTAATTTACATATTGACTTTTATTCCATTTCTCTTGGAAAGTTTACCGTAAAGATGGTTCCCTTTCCCAATTGAGAGGTTAAACTTATTGTACCTCCATAAGTTTCCACAATGTTCTTTACCATGCCTAACCCCAGCCCCATACCGCTTGTTTTAGTAGTGAATTTTGGTTCAAATATCTTTTCCTTTAGGCTGTCATCTATACCAATACCATTATCGGCAACTACTATTCTTATTGAGCTTACATCGGCAACGACAGAAACCACTATTTTAGGGTCTTCTATTTCTGGAATTGCTTGAATGGCATTTTTAACCAAATTCGTAATTACTCTTATGAGTTGGGTTCTGTCTATTTTTGCAATTATTTCTTCTTCTTCTGCCGAAAAATAGATAAACTCTTCAGTAAAGATGTCTAGCGCCAGCTTCACCACTTGAACTACGTTTAGAGTCTCTTTTTGCTGGGCGGGCATATTGGCAAAATTAGAAAAAGCAGAAGCTATATTACTCATAGTGTCTATCTGCTGTATCAGGGTTTTTGAAAATTCTGATATCTTAGTTTTACTATTGGGATCTGTGGGATTAAAATTTCGTTCAAAACTCTGGACACTTAATCGCATTGGTGTTAATGGATTTTTTATTTCATGGGCTACCTGTTTCGCCATTTCTCGCCAAGCCTGCTCACGCTCACTACGGGCTAATCGAATTGCGCTTTGCTCAAGTTCTTCAATCATGCCATTGTAAGAGTCTATTAATTTTCCTATTTCCTGAGACGGGTTTTCAATAATTATCTTTTCATTGCGCGTACCAAGGTTGGTCCTTTCCATCTTATCGGAAATTGTTTGCAGAGAACGTGTAACATATTTCGAAATTAAATAGGCAAGGGCAATGGCCATGATTAACATTAAAAAATATACAGCCCCTAAGCGAAGTAAAAAACTTCTTAACTCCATATCATTGAAGGAGTTATCCTCAAAATATGGCAGGTTCAATATCCCTATAGGTTTAAATTTTGGATCCATGATATAGGTATAGGAGGCCTGATATTTGTCTCCAAGAGCGGACTGCTTCTCAATGTAACGTTTGGTGGGGCTTAAGGCCAAATTATTAAGAACTTCCGGACTTAAGCAAATAGAGACGGAATCATTACCAAACTTTGGCCGAGACCCCTTTATTAGTTGCCCTTCCAAATCATAAATATTAAAATTTACATTATGTACATCTGCAATTTGATAGATTTCATCTAAAAATATAAGTTCTAAATTTTCCGTGATTATAGGATAAGTAGTCTTCTGAAATACGTAAGCAATACTTAATTTTAGTTGTTCTTCCTTTTTACTTAGCCTATCCTCATGATAGTCCTTAGATTGCTCACTATATTGATAAATAGCAACTGCAACTATTAAAACAGATGCTATAACCACCAACAAAATCATGGAGATAAAAATTCGGAACCGAAGTGAAATCTTTTTAAACAAATGCTACCTTTTTAATTTTAAAGATAACAATTATCAAGCCATATGGGATTTCTCAATTCAAACAATATTTAATTGCAGGAAATTCAAAAAAGATTCAGCTTTACAAAAATCATGCATCAGGGTTCTTCTGCCTGAATCGCTTATATACTTTTATTCCAATCATTAAAAAAGCGCCGAGGCCAATGATTCCAATTACACCGAAAATCCAGCCTATAGTATTTTTTAATATGACTAAAAAGATAATAGCGAAAAGAATTACAGTAGCACCTTCATTCCAAATTCGCATAAAATTAGAGGTATGTCTTATATCATCTTTCTGCAATTGTCTAAAGAATTGATGATTTTTGAGGTGATATAAAATCAAAAGAATTACAAAAACCAATTTTATATGCATCCAAGGCTGTTGCAACCAACCAGGCATTAAAAATAATAACCAAATAGCAAATATTGTGGCCAGTATAGCTGAGGGCCAGGTTATAATATGCCATAGGCGCTTGGTCATTAGTTTTAATTGTTTGCTTAGAATTTCCTTTTCAGGGGACGGTTTTTGTGCCGCTTCTATGTGATAAATGAATAAACGGGGAATATAAAACAAGCCGGCAAACCAAGTTATCACAAAAATGAGATGTAATGCTTTTATATAGTGGTAAAATTCTCCCATATCAAATAATAAAATAGGCCTTATAAAAGTAGATATAAAAGTGCGCTAAGTAAAATTTACCGATTTAATTTTGTTTTCATCTCTCTTCGTAAGTAATATCCGGTAACCATAGTAGCTAAAACATCTGAAATAGGAAATGAAATCCAAACTCCTATTTCACCCATAAGTTTTGGCAATAATATAACAAGTGGTATAAAAAAGAAGCCTTGGCGAGTTAAGGTGAGCAATAAGGCTGGGACGGCCTTCCCAACAGCCTGAAAATAAGCTGCCCCAATGAGCTGCAAAGCGATAATCGGGGTTGCGGCAAATACCCATCGCATAGCGTTTGGCGTGTGTTCCAAAACAAAAGCATTGGTGGCCAAATCAGCTTCTGACATATGGGATTTATTGCTAAGAAAAAGCGATGTGATTTCTGCCGAAAAAACCATCAGTCCGATAAAAACTATGGTCGCCAGAACAGCGGCATAAAAAATGGCTGTCTTAATCGATTCCCGCACTCTTGTATATTTTTCGGCTCCATAATTAAACCCTGCAATAGGCAAAAATCCTTGCGTAACTCCAAAAACAGGGAATAAAGCAAACATGAGCATTCTTCCAATAATGGCATATACGGCCACCATAGCTTCACCTCCCAAACCAAAAAGAATATTGTTCATGATAAGATACGTGATACTTACTACCGCTTGTCGGGCTAAAGTAACAAAGCCCAATGATCCTATTTCTTTTAAGATTACCCCTTCCAAGCCAAAATGAGAAAAATCAATTTTTAATTCTGAATTTTTGGAAAGAAAGAAGTAAAAAATATAACTAAAGCAGAAGAAGTAACTTATGGTGGTGGCCCAAGCGGCGCCTTCCATACCCCATTCAAAAATATAAATAAACAGGTAATCTAATAACAAATTACTGATGGAAGGAATGATCATGGCAATCATGGCGAATTTAGGCTTCCCCTCAGCCCGAATAACCGCATTACCCATCATACTGAGACCCAAAAAAGGTACCCCGTAAAGCACTATGGTATAATACACTTTGGCAGGATCAAAAATGGCACCTTTTCCTCCAAAAGCAGGAATAAGACCGTCAACATAAACCAATCCCAGAACCGCCATGGAAATCGTAACCAAAAGCGTTAGGGTAATTTGATTCCCAAAGGTTTTCAACGCTTTCTCTTTCTGATTTCCTCCCAATGCACGGGAAATAATACTAGATCCCCCAATACCTATTGCCATTCCCAAAGCGGCAATAAAGAAAGATACCGGAAGTACGACATTTATGGCTGCAATGGCCAAAGAACCTATCCAATTACCAACAAAAATGGAATCTACAAGAACATTTAGGGACATCACTAATATGCCTATAGAAGCAGGCACAGCCTGTTTTATAAGCAATTTCCCAATGGGTTGGGTACCCAGTTGATCTGCAGAGATGTTTGCCATTAAGTGGGAAGAGTTCCTTTGGCTTGCCAATCATTTACCCATTTAGCCATCACCCTTACCCAAGAATCGTTGTCATTAAGACAAGCTATGTGTTTGTATGATTTTCCGCCGGCTTCTTCGAACTGATGTTTACCTTCCATTGCAATTTCCTCAAGCGTTTCTAGACAGTCAGCTACAAATGCAGGAGTAATAACAGCCAGCCGTTCTTTTCCTTCTTTCGCCAAACGTTCAAATTCATAATCAGTATAAGGCTTTAACCAAGGATCGCCAGCTAATCGTGACTGAAAGGAAACGCTAACCTTGTTTTCGGGTAATCCCAAATAAGCCTTGACCCTATTTGTAGTTTCGTAGACCTGATGCCGATAGCAAGTATTATGGGCAACTGAATTTATAGAACAGCAGTTACCGTCAATTTTGCAATGAAATTTTGTAGGATCAGATTTTCTAATATGTCGCTCAGGGATTCCATGATATGAAAATAAAATATGATCGTAATCAAAATCCTTTAACCCATCTGAAATACTCTCTGCTAATGCTTTGATATACTCGTCATTTTTGTAAAATGCCTGTAACGTGGTGATTTTCATTTCAGGAAAGAACTGGGTTGCATCTTCCATAACCTTAACCACAACGGTTTCATATGAAGACATGGCATAATGTGGGTAAAGTGGCACCAAAAGAACGTCGTCTACACCTTTGTTTTTTAGTTCATGTAATGCATTTTTTATGGTCATAGAGCCATATCGCATTCCTAGAGCTACGGGCATTGTTGTCTGCTGACGAACTTTTTCTGAAAAGCGCTGGGATAGCACTATTAAAGGCGATCCTTCCTCCCACCAAATCTTCGCATAGGCCTTTGCTGATTTCTTTGGTCTGCTTTGTAGAATAATCCCTCTTACCAAAATATTCCTAAGCCAATTAGGAACATCAATAACCCTTGGATCCATTAAAAATTCATCCAAATAAGGTTTTACATCTTTTGGGGTTGGACTGTCAGGAGAGCCCAGATTTACTAATAAAACTCCTTTCATGTATGTATTTCTTTTTGCATTTAGCAGACACCCCCGCCTGTACCTTCAGGCAGGTAGAACGCCGGTAATCATATCTTGTAGTTTTCTAAGAACCTGTGGACATGGACGTGATATGTAGCTTTCTTTTTTATTTGCAAAAATAGCACTTGTGCCTCTAGTAACTCGTAAAAGATGTAAATACTTTGATACTTTACCCAAATTTTATACATGTTTTAGCATCATTTGAACCCTTTTTTAGTAAGTTGTAAGGAATACCATGAAAATTCATCTTTTTGTTATGGAAACACTATTAAAAAACTCAGAAAACCAATCATTGATTTATGTAATTCTCTCTTTTTGTGTTCTTATTGCCTTGTATGTTATTACGATTTACGTTTTAAAAAAGTATGCTAAAAACCCAAACTATATTTTACCACGCGACATTGTTAAGCAAACAGCAAAGCCTATTTTTCTACTTTTCTTCTCCATCTTAATCCGATTAAAATCATTACATGCACTTTTGCAACTAGAGGATTATACCGCAACATTTAAAAAAGCAAGCACCTTGCTATTCATTTTCGCCGTCACCTGGTTGATTCTTATGGGCTTGAAAATTGTGAAAAAAAGTATCATTAATAACTATGATGTAAATGTTTCGGATAATCTTAAAGCGAGAAAAATCTATACTCAATTTAATATATTGGAACGCATTGCCGTAGTTATTGTCATTATTTTTGCCCTTGCTATTGCTTTGATGAGTTTTCAAGGTATTCGCGAAATTGGAGTTAGTATTTTTGCCTCTGCCGGGGTGGCAGGTCTTATTATTGGACTCTCTGCACAAAAGATGATTGGTAGTATTCTTGCAGGTATACAGATCGCCATAGCACAACCCATAAAATTAGACGATGTGGTTATAGTTGAAGGAGAATGGGGTCGCATTGAAGAGATTACGTTGACCTATGTTGTGGTGAATATTTGGGATAAGAGACGATTAATTGTACCTACTACCTATTTTATTGAACATCCTTTTCAAAATTGGACCAAAACATCATCGGATATATTGGGTACTGTTTTTCTGTATACCGATTACAATGTCTCGTTTGACAAACTGCGGGAAGAACTCACCAAAATTCTCAACAGTACTGAATTATGGGATGGGAAAGTAAATGTCTTGCAAGTAACCGAATCTAAGCCACAGAGTGTTGAAATAAGAGCTTTAATGAGCGCAAAAGACTCTCCTACGGCGTGGGACCTTAGGGTGTTGGTTCGGGAAAAACTGATTGTATACTTACAACAAAACTATCCCGAGAGCCTTGCGCATTCGCGGATATATTTAAAAAATGCCGATAAATTAGAGAATGAAGAATCTGATTAAAACTTTATGATTGCTTAAACTAAAATTTGTACATCAATAAGATAGTATACCAAAATCTTTAACTAAACATACATTTAATCCTTAAATTTGAAGAAATCTTCTCGAAATGAAAACCAAAATTTTTCTATTGCTTATCTGTTTTACTATTTTGCCTTGCGCTGCACAGCAAATTATTTGTTCTGCAACGGATAGGGAAGCTTATGATGCTAAAATAGAACAGCTTGAAAAATTGAAAGTAAATGAAAATTTCGGTACTACCATCGTAGACATAGGGAAAACATTCTTAGGCACTCCCTATGTAGCAAAAACTCTTGAGATAGGGAACACAGAGTCTTTGGTAATCAATCTCCAGGGATTGGATTGTACGACTTTTGTAGAGAACGTTTTGGCTTTTGGTCAACTCCAAAAAAATGAGAAAACTGATTTTGATGATTTTACAAAAACCCTTGAAACCATTCGGTATAAAGATGGGAAATTAAACGGTTATGCCTCCCGGCTGCATTATTTTACAGAATGGATTGCCAATAATGAGAAGAAAGGGTTAATAAAAGACATTACTTCAGAAGTTGGCGGGATAGAGATCACTAAAGAAATCAATTTTATGAGTACGCATCGTGATCTATATCCCTTTTTAAAAAACAATGAAAATTTTCAAAAAATCCAGGCCTCAGAGGCCTACCTGAACAACCAATCTATTTGTATCTTACCTCAAGATCAGATTGCGGCCAATGAGCATTTGCTAAAATCAGGTGATATCATTGCATTAAGTACCACGATTAAAGGATTGGATGTTACGCATACGGGCATACTTACCCGTGAAAATGATGGTCGAATACATTTATTACATGCTTCCACAACGGGCCAGGTTGAAGTTACACAACTACCTCTAGCTGATTATTTGAAGAAAATTAAAAGTAATACCGGTATTATAGTGAGTAGGCCGCTTTAATTTTATAAGAAAATCTGCCTAATATTACTAGAAAATTTTGTTGTATGATCTATGGTAATGCCAAAGCATAGCATACTATTTTGATAACATATAAGCAAAAGCATTTGTCATGAATTGAACAAAGTCAGAATCAGAATATTTGCTCTGGGCATGGCCCATACTGCTGTAAAAACTTTTACCCCCATCTGGCCGGGTCCAATAGTGAGCTGTCATCCTACGCTCGTCATATCCATTTTCACCAGTTTCAGAAACCCTAAGTAGCTCAGTAAAAGCATCATTAATATATCCTCCTTCCCAGTAATACCATTCCTCATTATCATTCCAAGGAAAATCAATTTCAGCGACTAAGGAAGTATTCTCATTTTCAACCAAAACGGTAGCTGCAAAGTCTTGCGCTGTATGGCTTGGATTATTCCGTACACTGCACCCCGTAACATTTACAGCATACCAATCCCAAACTCCTTTTCCATTCCCATTAACAGTAGATGCGGTTGAATGTCCGTAGGCGTCACTGGCAGCGTGATTTGATATGAAGTTACCGCCTTGTGCGGCATAAGCTTCCACATTAGTTCGTTGTTCCGACGAAAGCATATCTCCGGATGTATTGTTGAAATATATAACATCAAAAGTAGAAAGATTTTCCGCAGAATTAAATTCGTTTCCGGAATTATCGATGACTAAAGAAAAACCCAAAGCCGAAGCAATACCATTCATCATTGCAGTATTTTGACTTCTGGTATTATGATCAAATCCGGCAGTTTTTGTAAAGACCAATACTTTTATGGATGTGGAAGAAGGATCTTCTTCTCCACTACAAGAAAATAGCAATAAGAAAAAATAAAAATAAATTGAATAAATATAGCTGTTAAAACGCATATGCTCCTATGGTGTTAGAATAATTAAAGCAGTCTGCAGAATTTACTATATGGTATTCCCGACTACTTGTATCTTACTTACGTAAGGTTGACATAAATAGTCTTTAGTAATTCCATTTTAACACCAAGGTTTACTTATTAAAAGGCTTTGCCATAGTGAAAAATTATTTCCCCAAGCACCACATGATACCACCTACCAAATGCTTTCGAAAATCTGGTTCATCAAAAGATTCCTCGGTATGACCGCCTCCGGTATAAAAAGCGCGACCGCCATCAAAGGTGTGAAACCAAGCGATGGGATGATTATCTCCATTTGTACCCCCCTCATAGCTTGTCTCATCCAATTTTATGAGTACTTGCAGGTCAGGATTAATATTCTTGTAATTATACCATTCATCTTTTCGAATCCAGGTGTCTTGTAAATGTGCCGTTGCAGGATGGTTTTTATTTATAACCTGCATTTTTGCCTCCCTTACATTGGGATCATTCGGATGGCCTTCAAAATAGGCGCCTACTAATTTGCCATACCAAGGCCACTCATATTCTGTATCTGTTGCAGAGTGAATTCCCATAAAACTTCCTCCGTTCTTGATATAATTTTCAAAAGCAACTTGTTGTTCAGCATCTAATACATCCATTGTAGTGTTTAAAAAAATTACCAATTGGTATTTTTTGAGGTTAGCTGCATCAAATTGAAGGGAATCTTCGGTTTGAGTAATCCTAAAATTATTTCGTCTGCCCAATTCTTTTAGGGTTTCCACCCCTTTTGCGATAGATTTATGGCGATACCCAGCTGTCTTTGTGAACACAAGAATTTGACTTAATGCCGGTTTTGATGAACTAGAAGCCACATTTGGACTAGGGTGATTTAAGGTAACTTCCTGATTGATTTTAGTTCCGCAACCCATAAATATAAATATAATTAAAAAAGTGAATGTGATTTTCAACGTTGTCTTCATAAATTTTGCCTTTTTGAAAGTTTTACCTAAATATCCCTTATTATTTCGGGATTACATCTTCTTTACTCTTAAAGTATCGAAAAAAAATTGAGGGTATATCTGATTTTACATTCTTTGATGCTAAAACTTTCCTTTTCAGCCATTGAATGAAGTTAAATACTTTTTTGGGGTCGTGCCGAACTTTTTACGAAATGCGGCTATAAAATGGCTGGCGGTACTATAACCTACCTTAAGTCCCACTTCATTTACGTTGTGTTCTCCCGTTTCCAGCATTTTCCGGGCATAATCCATTTTATAATCAAACAAAAAACTATATACTGAATCCCCATAAATCTGTTTAAACCCTTCTTTTAACTTCTTTAAACTCAACCCTATTTCATCCGATAAATCACCCAAAGAAGGTGGCTCTGCCATCCGTAAAATGATGATTTCCTTTGCCTTTTTGATCCTGCGTACATTGTCCTCGTCCAGCAAAAATGGACATTGCTCTACATCAGCATCTCCACTTTTATTAAAGTATAAGGATATAAGCTCATAAATCTTTCCCTTCATATAAAGCTCTTTAATGGAAGGATGTAAATTATAATTCATAATCTGGCTTAAAATTACGGCTATTGCTGGGGTAACCACGTCCTGTACATAGTATTTTTTATCCTTGTTTTCCACGCTCAAAAAAGGAATATAATCGGCCTCCTTTGAGAATAAGGAATGAAATTTTCGGATGGTCATAACCACGGAAACCAGCCAGGAATTTGGATTCAACGACACATTTAGAGGTAAGTCCATCTGAGTGTTATACAAGAGTAGGGAATTCTCTTCCGAAACCTCCAAGGCATAGCGTCCATCATTGAATACAAACTTGGCGTTACCCTTCAAACAAAAGTGAAATTGAATAAAAGAGCTGTCAATTTCTCTCACTACCTGTTTCAAATTGGGTGTATCGTTCTGAATTTTAAAAACATAGAAGCCATCTTCAATAAAAACCTCTTCCATTGAACCTTGAGCGATATTTTCCATTTCTATTTTTAGGTTTATTTTCTACTTTCTATTTAGAAACGTTCTAAATTAAATTTTGTTAAACACTATTATTTCCTACAAAAATAACATGTTTACAGTGTTTTATACCATTTTTAATCGGAAAAAACTTAAAGCGATACTAATAGTTCTTCCAGCGTTATTTTTATAACTTCATTGCTTCTATTTTTGTGCCTCGACCAAAAAGTTTACATGAAGGATTACCACATTTCCAAACACAACTCCTTTTATACCATTGGATTGAACTATAAAAAAGCGGATGCCGAAATTCGAGGCAATTTTAGCTTGGATGAGGATGCTATGGAGCAAGTGTTAAAGCAAGCCAAAACTGCCGGTATTGATGGCCTTTTGATTACCTCTACTTGCAACCGTACCGAACTTCACGGTTTTGCTCAACACCCTTTTCAGTTGATAAAACTATTGTGCGATAATACGACAGGAACCGTAGAAGAGTTTCAAGAGGTTGCCTATGTTTACAAAAATAAAGAAGCTATAAGTCATTTGTTTCGGGTTGGTACCGGGTTGGACAGTCAAATTCTGGGAGATTTTGAAGTAATTAGTCAGTTACGCCAAGGTTTTGCCCGCTCCAAAAAACATGAATTGGCTAATCCCTTCCTAGAACGACTCTGCAACTGCGTTATCCGGGCGAGTAAACGAATTAAAAATGAAACTGACATTTCCACAGGGGCCACTTCTGTTGCTTTTGCCTCAGTAAAATTCATCATAAATAATGTCGCGGACATTTCTCAAAAGAATATTTTGCTTTTCGGAACCGGTAAAATTGGAAGAAACACTTGCGAAAATCTTATAAAGCATACCAAAAACTCCCATATCACCTTAATAAATCGCACAAAAGATAAAGCCGAACAAATTGCCGGAAAATTTAATTTGATTGTAAAAGATTATGGCGATTTGCAAACGGAAATAAGAAATACCGACGTGCTCATTGTGGCAACAGGATCCAAATTACCTACCATTTCTAAAGAGTTGATTTACCCCAAAAAGTCGCTTCTCATTTTGGATCTATCCATTCCCAGAAATGTATCTGACAGCGTTGCTGATATGGAAAACGTAACAGTAATTCATCTCGATCAGCTTTCACAAATGACAGATGAAACTTTGGAGAAAAGAAAACAATCCATTCCTGAAGCAGAAGCCATTATTGAGGAAATGAAGGCCGATTTTATTCAATGGCTTGAAACCCGAAAATTTGCCCCCGTAATTAAAGCTTTGAAAAAGAAGCTGAAATCTATGAAGGACGAGGAACTCAATTTTCAAAGTAAAAAACTAACGGCTTTCGATACCCAACAAGCCGATATTATTTCGGATCGTATTATCCAAAAAATTACGAAGCAGTTTGCCAATCACCTAAAAGACACTGAAATTGATGCAAATACCAGCTTAGATTTAATCCAAAAAGTATTTCAACTTGAAGTGGACGTGAAATGAGTAAGGTTATCCGCATTGGTACACGGGACAGCCAACTGGCCTTATGGCAGGCCAATACAGTAAAAAACCAACTGGAAAAGCAAGGCTATAAAACCCAACTCCTCCCTGTAAAGTCTGATGGGGATCTACTTTTAGATAAGCCACTTTACGAATTAGGGATTACAGGAATATTTACCAAAACTTTAGATGTGGCCATGCTCCGTGGGGAAATTGATATTGCTGTACATTCTATGAAAGATGTGCCAACCAGTTTGCCAAAGGGAATGGTACAGGCAGCTGTATTACCACGCGCTAATGTCCAGGATATTTTGGTACACAAAGGAATCGATTTTTTGAATTCAGCCGGAACTATTGCAACCGGTAGTTTACGCAGGAAGGCGCAGTGGTTAAACCGCTACCCAAATCACCATGTCGTGGACCTAAGAGGAAATGTTAATACAAGGCTACAAAAACTTAAGGATAATGCATGGCACGGCGCTATTTTTGCCGCTGCAGGTCTCCAGCGAATCAATCTTACTCCGAAAAACCATATCTCCCTGGATTGGATGCTTCCGGCACCGGCACAGGGTGCTATGCTTGTAGTTGCTATGGAAGAAGATAACTATTCTCTTGAAGCTTTGTCTACATTAAATCATAAGTCCACCGAAATCTGTACCAGAATAGAACGTGATTTTCTTCGCACATTAGAAGGCGGTTGCACTGCTCCCATTGGGGCCTTGGTAAAAATCAGTAACAATGAACTTATTTTTAAAGGGTGTTTGTTTTCGTTGGATGGAAAGCAAAAAATAGAAATAGAAAAAAGAATTGCACCGGAACAGGCTGATGGTTTTGGCATACTTTGCGGGGAAGAAGTTCTGCAAAATGGAGGAAAAAGATTGATGGAGGAAATAAAATACGGATTGGCCTGATTGCGCTATTAAAGAAAGTTTAAATGAAACAGCGGAGCGTCTTACTTTCCACCAAAAAACTAACTCCCAGTCAAGAAAATATGATCCTTAGTGCTGGACTATCCGTGGTTAGTTATGACGCAATAGCCATAGAATATATAGACTTTGAAGTTGAAAAAAACGCCCGCAATAGCATTTTTAGTAGTCAAAATGCCGTGCGAGCAGTATTCGATAAAACAATAAATAGACACTTCTCGCTTGGAAACTGCTTTTGTGTGGGTCAGAAAACGGCCTCACTTTTGATAACAAATGGCCAAAAAGTGCTCGAAAATGCAAAAAATGCTTCAGATTTGGCGGAGATTATCGTTAAAAGCTATAAAACCGAGTCCTTTGTATTTTACACAGGTGCATGCAGAAGGGACGAACTCCCTGACCTTCTAAGCGAGTTTGACGTCACATGTAAAGAAGTAATTACTTATTCAACCGTTTTAACACCCCAAACATTTCATCAAACTTTTGATGGTGTCCTTTTTTTTAGTCCCAGTGGGGTATCCAGCTATTTTCAAGATAACACCTTGGGAAATGGGGTGGCTTTCTGTATTGGGGCTACTACAGCGGTAGAAGCTAAAAAGTATACCAATAGGATAGAAATTGCAAATCACAGCACCATTGAAAATATAATTCAAAAAGCAATATATTATTTTAATCCCTCAACATAATAGAAGACTATATTTAAAAATGAGCATAAAAAACGATTTATTTCTTAGAGCACTTAAAGGGGAAATTGTAGAACGCCCTCCTGTATGGATGATGCGACAAGCAGGACGCTATTTGCCGGAATTTATGGAAATTCGGAAAGAGTTCGATTTTTTTACCCGTTGTCAGACCCCGGATTTGGCCTCCGAAATTACGGTGCAACCCATTCGCAGATTTGGTATGGATGCGGCTATATTATTTTCGGACATTTTAGTCATACCACAGGCTATGAATATCGAAGTGCAGATGAAGCCCAATTTCGGGCCCTATTTGCCTAATCCCGTACGTACCCAAAAAGATGTAGACAGTGTAATAGTCCCTAATGTAAATGTGGCTCTGGATTATGTGATGCAGGCCATAAAAATGACTAAAGAAAAGCTTGCGGACCAAATTCCGCTAATCGGCTTTGCAGGTTCTCCTTGGACTATTCTGTGCTATTGTGTGCAAGGTGAGGGTAGCAAAACTTATGATAAAGCAAAAGAATTTTGTTTTACCCAACCTGTAGCGGCACATCAATTATTACAAAAAATAACAGATACCACAATTGCCTATCTAAAAGCTAAAGTAGAAGCCGGTGTTAACGCTGTGCAGGTATTTGATTCTTGGGGAGGAATGTTGTCCCCTACCGATTATAAAGAGTTCTCATGGCAGTATATTCAGCAGATTATAGATGCCTTAAAAGAGATAACTCCCGTCATTGTATTTGGAAAAGGCTGTTGGTTTGCGCTCGGCGATATGGCAAAGTCAGGGGCAGCTGCCTTAGGAGTTGATTGGACTTGTTCCGCAAGAAATGCACGCTATTTAAGCGGAGGAAAAATAACGCTACAAGGCAATTTTGATCCGGCACGATTATTATCACCTCCAAATGAAATCAAAAAAATGGTAACTCAAATGATCAATGAATTTGGTAAGGATCATTATGTGGCCAATTTAGGTCATGGTATTTTACCAAACATCCCATTAGATAATGCCAAAGCTTTTGTTGATGCTGTAAAGGAGTACAAAGTATAATTCTTGTACATTGTTTAAGGAAAGCTTTCAATCCATAAAGGAAAAGATGAAAGACCAATTTTATAATTACATACAAAGCTTACAAAATACTATCTGTAATCGACTCGAGGAAGTAGACGGGCAAGCTAAATTCCGGGAAGATATTTGGGATCGCCCCGAAGGTGGTGGTGGTCGTACCCGGGTTATAGAGAACGGCGCAGTTTTCGAAAAAGGAGGTGTAAATATTTCTGCTGTACATGGTGCGCTTCCTGAGAGTATGCAAGCTTACTTTGGAGTGAAGGATGCCGACTTTTTCGCTTGTGGACTTAGTTTAGTTTTACATCCAAAGAGCCCAAAGGTGCCAACCGTTCATGCTAATTGGCGGTATTTTGAGATGTACAATAAGGATGGGAATGTGGTAGATCAATGGTTTGGAGGTGGACAAGACCTCACCCCTTATTATTTGTTTGATGAAGATGCTCTTCATTTTCATTCGGTCTGTAAGCAAGCCTGCGACCAACATCATCCAGATTTTTACAGCGAATACAAAAAGAAATGTGATGCGTATTTTTGGAATGCCCATCGAAACGAAGCGCGTGGAATAGGCGGACTCTTCTTTGACTATTGCAAGCCCACAAAGGACATGAAATTAACCGATTGGTATAATTTTGTGACCGAGGTTGGAAATAGTTTTTTGGATTGCTATATACCTATCGTTATTAAACGCAAGGATTTGAATTTCACTGACGCTCAACGAACTTGGCAGGAAATTCGCAGAGGTCGTTATGTTGAATTTAATTTAGTTCATGATAAAGGAACGTTATTTGGGTTAAAAACCAACGGCCGCATTGAAAGTATATTGATGAGCCTTCCTCCCCATGTGCAATGGAAGTATGATCATCATCCGGAACCAGGCAGTGAGGAAGAAAGATTACTGCAAATTTTAAGAAATCCTAAAGATTGGATAGAATAATCATTCCATTTCAATTAATTTTAAACCTAAGATATAAATCAAATGTTTCCACTAATAAGAAATAGAAGATTGCGAAGTAATGAAGCTATCCGCCATTTGGTCCGGGAAACGATAATCACCCCAAGTGATTTTCTAGTACCCTTATTTGTGGTAGAAGGAAAAAACCAAAAGGAGGAAATTGGCTCGATGCCCAATTATTACAGATTAAGTCTTGATCAGCTGGAAAAGGAGGTAAAGGAATTATGGAATATGGGCCTTTGTGCTGTACTCCTATTTGTAAAAGTTCCTGATGAACTAAAGGACAATAAAGGTACGGAAGCATTGAATCCCAAAGGTCTAATGCAGCGCGCCATTAACACCGTTAAAAATGCCTGTCCTGAGATGTTGGTCATGACGGATGTGGCCTTGGATCCCTATTCTATCTATGGTCATGATGGTATTGTACACAAAGGGAGAATTTTAAACGATGAAACAGCAGAAATTCTAGCGGAGATGAGCCTTTCTCACGCCAAAGCAGGCGCAGATTTTGTGGCGCCAAGTGATATGATGGACGGTCGCATCCTTACCATTCGCGAGGCTTTGGAAGATGAAGGCTTTGCCAATACCGGAATTATGAGCTACTCAGCAAAATATGCAAGTGCTTTTTATGGCCCTTTTCGAGACGCCCTCGATTCGGCCCCGGTAGATCAAAAAAATATACCAAAAAACAAAAACACGTATCAAATGGATTCCGCCAATCGCTTTGAAGCTATTCGCGAAACACAAATGGATATTGACGAAGGAGCCGACATTGTTATGATTAAACCGGGAATCTGCTATTTAGACATCGTTCGTGAAATAAGAAACGAGGTAGATGTTCCTGTAGCCGTGTATCAGGTCTCAGGGGAATACGCTATGTTAAAAGCTGCGGCACAAAAAGGGTGGCTGGACCATGATGCGGTAATGATGGAGCAACTCATAGCTATCAAAAGAGCTGGAGCCAACATCATCGCAAGTTATTTTGCCAAAGATGCAGTTAAGTTAATGTAAGCGGATTGGATTTTAGGTGAT
>JBGTEN010000066.1:0-3531 GCA_041747755.1 Arenibacter sp.
AATTATTAGTTATTATTAAAAAACCAATTGTAATCTGCAACCAACTCATTCAGTTTAGCTATGGTTGTAGGATCAATCTCATCAAATCCCGGATTATTTTTATAATCGATATACCCATTCATTACCGAATTCAAAACTGCCTGGTTGTAAACTTGCGAAAGTATTTGGTCGAGTTGAGCAGCCGCAAATTGATTTATCCCAATCTCTAAACTAAATATCTTAGGATTTGCAGTAATATCAAGAATGGAGAAGTTGTTGTTCTCAATAGTCAAGCGTTCGAGTTGAGAATTTGCCGATAAATCTATTTCCGTCAGTAGATTGTTACTAATGTATAAATGCCTGAGCAATAAATTCGCTGACAAATCTATTGCAGCAATTTGATTTGTGTATAAATCAACTCTGACTAAATTGGTGTTTTGAGATATATCAATGGATGTCAGTTGATTTGCCCCAACATTAATTTCAGTTAGTTTGAGGTTTGCAGAAACATCAATACTACTTAGAAAATTATCACTCAGGTCTAGGAAGTATAAATCCGGATTGTTTGCTAAATTTATACTCGTTAATACATTTTCTCTGGCCGTTAGATTTGTCAATTTTGTGTTATTGGATATATCCAGATGAGCCAATTGATTCCCGGTTACCCACAAAAATTCAAGATCTAGGTTGTTTGATATATCTAATTCGGTTAATCGATTATAACGTAACCATACCGATTTCAATTTTGGATTGTTTGTGAGATCCAAACTGGTTACTTGGTTATACCCTAGTCCTAAGAATTCTAAAACCTCATTTTCAGAGGTATTAAGACTTGTAAGTTTTCCAAAATATAATTGACAGGATTTAAGCAATCTCAATTTGTCGATGTCTATTGAAGTAAGATGGCTTTCCCAGTTATTATCTTGATTACTACCAAAATCTAGGAGTTCAATGTCTTCAATAGCTCCGCTTACAGTGATGGTATACAATCCGACCTGAGCATAGTTATGTGATATGATATTCTCAATGCCCGAATTATTGATGGTCGAAACATATTCATCAATTGTACCATCACCCCAATCGACCAAATAGGTGGAGCCAGTAATCGATTTTAAGTTTAGAACTTTTGTTGTGTTGACCTCAGAATCGTCTACAATTATGCTGAAGAAATCCGTATAATCGGGAAATGTTAAACTTAATCCTGTATAACCAAAATCAAAAGAGGTATATCCCGTAGCATCAATATTTTCTGTAGCTGTAACGGCCGATGCATTGGCTTGCACCGTAAAACTGAAAGGCAAGGTATTTTCTATTTGTTCAGACAAAACAGAATTCGCCATTGGAATTAAGGAGATGACCACATTATCTGCATCGGTAACAATAAATTCTGTTAAACTGTAGTTTCCGGCATCCAATGTGATTTCATCTGTGACATAATTAGTTTCTACTTTGCGAACCACAATCTTTTGTCTGGTCAATATCACATTCCCATCCTCATCGCTGATACTAACAAGAGCGAAGGCCGGAATAAGATTCTTGGTGTTGTTGTTTAAAGTGGTTTTAGCCGATATTTCCTGAATGGCAATACTAAATGCTTGCTTGCCTTTTGTTTTGGAATTATTATCTCCAGGCACTTCGGGCTGCTCACTTTCTGTGGAACAAGAAATGATACTTAGTGATAAAAAAAGGAAATAGAATGCTTTTCTCATAAAGTAATTTATGAACTAAAATGGTATTTCTTAAGAAATACTATTTTAGTTACTATTATTAAAGTAAAACGCAATGAAAAACATAATCGTACACATAGCGCTAACCTTTTAACAATTTGTTACCGCACTCCCCTATCCCTATTCTTTCCTAAACAATCGCCTGTCAAACTGAAAGGGCTTAACCTCCAACATTTTTACTTTTGAAAATTCCTGATGTGCCGGATTGATTAAAAAATTAAAATCCCCCGCCACGACCGCCGATGGTACTTTCAATAGTAAATGCCTATTTTGATGAACAAAAGTATCGCCGATTTTTTGGGTGATATGGGAAGGTGGATGGGAATTCCATAGAATAACTTTTAAATCTTCTTCTGTAATCATCGAAATACTGTTCTCCGGAACGTCAATGGAAATTACAAAGTAGTCTACCGGTAAAAGTCCAAAGGGAACATGAACCGCGACTTCCGTCATCGCCAAGGCAATTGAGGAAGCTGTATATACCATTTTTGTTCCTTTGCTATTCCATCTGCCACCATACATTTCAGCACCTGTGCCTGATAAATCATCTGCATATTTTCTCTTAGCAATGCGGTATACTATCATGCCAAAATACCGTGCTCCATTCTTCCCAGACTATCTTTTACCAGACCTAAGCCAACAGAAGTATCTAGCAACTCTTTTGGGGGCATACCCCCTAGCCCAACATTGTCCAGGGCAAGCCAGGCATGAAAGGAATCCCTATCCCCAAAAACTTCTTCACCATAGTGCATTAACTGTTGAATTTCAATAATCTTTTCAGTTTGTTTGGGAGCAAAGGTTTTATTGTCTTTTTTGTAGCGCAGCAGTGTACGTAAGGTAGTATCTAAAATGACAGCCCAATCTTTATCTTTTAATGGGATTTGAGCAGCTACCCTCTCAAAGGTTTTGTAATCCATACCTTCCCGGATAAGCTGTACCAATGCCAAACTACGCGCATCATCGTTCCAGTCATAAGAAATGGCTGCCAGTAAATTTTGAGGTTCTGCATACAACGCATACCCGGCAGTTTCCTTGGCTATAAGTTCTCGCAAGCCACTGCCCTGCAAGTTGTATTTAACTTGCCCTTTTTGCTTTGTATCTGACTTCTTCTTGGTCATCATCTTGCTTTTGTTCCTCTAAAGTACAAAAATTATATGATATTTGTCTTTTTTTTAACGACAAATTACTTAATACTAATAAAAAATGACCCTATACTGATTATCATTTCTTTAATTATAAAAATTATTGAACCGTTTAGCTCATTATTAATTGTTTGGGCGGATTTGGTGCAAATCCGCGCTATCAGGTTTGAATGGAGTGGCGAGGTAGGTTTGGTGTTTTGGGTTATGGTCGTGTTCTTTCATTTATTCACTCATTTTATTTTTTCTGTAGGTGTTCATGAATCTTCGATTTCTTTTGCTTGTCCAAAAGAAACCCTTCGGCTGTGCTCAGGGTAAACCAAGCCAAAGAAAAAGACACTCCTTCTTATGTGTTCCCAGAAATCGAAAAGGATTTCCGGGATCGCAAACATGGCCTAAATTTTTTCCAAGGCTTCAAAAATTCTTAACGGCCATGTTCGCTACACTACAGAAGGAGGTTCCCAAAACCGCACCTTTGTCGTCCCAACTTAATAAAACTTTTTGATAATAATTTTTTTCAATGCCCGGAACATACATTTCATGTTGAACGTACTTTCTAATTTTTACTTTGAATCAGTAATAGTTATTCAGAATTGGCAATGGGTTTGTTCCTGATGTGGGCCGACTTTGGGGATGATTCCGAAGGCTTGGGATTTTACCCCTGCCACAGGCAGGCAAGCTCTTCC
>JBGTEN010000067.1:0-1616 GCA_041747755.1 Arenibacter sp.
ATATACAATTGTTGTAAGTAATTTGCCATCGCTAATGTTCTTTTCTATAAGGATTGTGTGATCACTGTTGTGGATAAATAATCGGACTCCCTAAATACAGTAAAATGGATTACGTGAATATTCGACCATTTCTTCGGATATTGCCCAAGTAGTTTAGCTTATCAGCGTTGAGAGCACGCTATCAAAACGTTGGGAACGTTAAAAACTACTTGTACAAGGACGGTAAAAATTTTGAGAAAGTCAAATTTTAAGCGGAATTGTTGTCCATTTTACTGTATGGGGGGTTAGTTCCCTTTAATACTGATTAAACCACAATGTTTAAATCAATATAAAACGGGAGTCTGATAGAAAAGAGACCTTATTATTGTCTTATGGCAAACTATCAATGGTTTTATTTCTAATTTTATGGAAAAGCTAAAATTAAATTAAAACAACTTACAACACGCACTATAATCCATGGCCCAAAAGCATTAGCCTGAAAAGGGGCCACTGATTATAGCGCTATCGTTAGGCACAATAAAAACAAAGAATATGACAAAGAAAGAGCACATTAACAGTTATTTTGAAAATTCCAAAACGACATTTAAAGAACAGTACGGAAGTAAAGATTTAATCCAATTAAGTATTGAATTGTTGAATTCAAAAAGCTTTTGGGAATTTAAAAACTTATTAAACAATAAATTTTTCCCTACATCTGAACAGATAACATTAGTAATTACAAAAAATGATTTTATTAATAGAAATATAATTTTTACAGGAAAACCTACAAAATCTCAAATAGAAAAAAAACTTGACTATTTTCATATATCATTTCTTATAATACTTGAACATTGGGTAAATAATTTACTTCCAAAACAAGATAATATTATGCCAAAAGTAGCTGGAATTGATAATGATAAAGCAAAATTGTTAAATAATATGGCGGGTTGGGATACAACAGAAAAGTTAATAAATCGTGTCAATGAAATGTACGATGAATTAGAAAAGGAATATAATAATTTATGAAATGGTTATAGCAATAATAATTATAGCAGTACTGGTTTATTTTATTTTTATTAAACCATTTTTAAGAGAAAGAGAAGCAGTAGCAAATGCAAGTTACTTATCGGTTCCTGATGAAGTAAAATACTTAATTGCAAATGAAAAAGTCATTGAACTTTCTGAATTGCTCGTTGAATTAGAATTAGAAAAAGAATACTCAACTGTTCGATTAATACTTGACGCTATTGAAGTTAAAGGATTTTCCTTTTCTAGAAGAGTTGATAAAGTTAGAAATGAGATGAGAATTGAGGCAGGTTTAGGGCCATTAAAAAACTTTTAGTAAATACTGTGCCTAACACCGTGTAAAAATAATTGCTTGGTTCTCGCCTACTCGGAAAATCCTGCGGATTTTCCTCTGGTTCGTTCCATTTTTAGTAAGTTAGTTGCTTGCACACGCAACTATCCTTACACAATCACGTTACCTTGCATTGAAGAAAAAAAAAACCAATCTGACGCAAGCAACGGCGGAAATTTTTGCGCCGAAACGGACACATAAACCAAACTGAAAATAAAAATGCAGCGGAAAGCCAAAACCGACAACGCCGAAATCCAAACACTCCGAAAATATTTAAGCG
>JBGTEN010000068.1:0-13804 GCA_041747755.1 Arenibacter sp.
GGCAAATAGGTAAGTCCGTTTGCAGCTATAAAATTGGGTGAAAAAGCAATGTTGGTGTTCCCTAAATTAGTTAAGACACCATCCCGTTCAAAAAGAAAATTCAGGTTTTTATTGGTGCTTAGTGCAATGTTAGGTGTTAAAACAAAGTGTTTCCCTAACTTTACCCGGGCGTCTACTTCCAATCCCAAACGGTAACTATCTCCAACATTGGCGCGTAATGGCGCACCAACATCGTTCAATTCTCCGGTGAGCACCAATTGGTCTTTATACCTCATATAGTACCCGTTTGTATTAAGTTGCACCTTTTCTGAAATATGACGCCAGCCCAATTCAAAATCATGTAATCTTTCCGGTCTTGGACTTCCGTTTTCATAGTCATTTCTGTTGGGCTCTCTATTGGCCTGCGCATAAGAAAAGTATAGCTTATTTGTGTCGTTAAAGCTATAGGTAAGTCCGGCTTTAGGGTTAAAAAAATTAAAGGTATCATCCACCAGACCTGTGTCTTCTCCATTAGCTGTGTACCTTACCCGACGGAATTGCAGATCGCCAAAGAGATTCCATTTTTCACTTAAAGTATAGGTGGCTTTAGCAAAGGTGTTTAAGTCAGATTTTGTGCTGGTGTCATCATAATAGCGATCTCGGATAGCACTATTCCCTGCAAAACGGGCCCAAATGATTTCTCCGAAATGATCACCAACATACCTGTTCCAACCACCACCTAATATCACATTCCAATTGCTTTTGGTATAATTGGCAGAAAAGGTAGTACCGTAAAAATCATTGTCGAGCCATCGTCTGCGAATTAAATCTGTGGTATTAACCAAATCTCCATCCACAATAATGGGCTCAAAACCATAGGTTGCAAAATTATCATCTTCACGATACTGCTCAAAATACCCTCTTCCACGGGTGTAATGCAGTGCCAAATTGGTATTCCAATGTTCATTTACCTGTTCATTCCAAAGCAACTGAAAGTGATTTTGTTTGTAATTATCTACCTCATTATCATAAAACTGGGTATTCCCATTTTCATCTGTATAGATTCCGGAAGGATTAAATGTCCTGTCCATGGCAAGAGTTTCGGCATCAATCCCATACCAAGCCTGGTATGTGATTTCATGTCCTCCAAACAGTAACGCTTTCACCAACGTACTGCCGTTTTTATATGCCCCCTGTAAGAAATAGGAATTGAGCTTGGCGGAAGCTCTGTCAATATAACCATCAGAGCTAATACGCGACAAACGCCCTGATACCTCTACCTGATCATTTAATAAACCTGTACTAAACTTCAGATTGTTCCGAAGGGTGTTAAAACTTCCAATAGAAGAAGAAATTTGACCAAATGCCTCTTCCGATACGGCGTCCGTAAGCACATTAATACTTGCCCCAAAGGCACCGGCACCATTGGTAGATGAACCTACCCCCCGCTGTAATTGCAGACTTTCAGTAGAGGAAGCAAAATCGGGCATATTGACCCAAAAGGTACCATGCGATTCCGAGTCGTTATACGGTACCCCGTTAATGGTTACATTTACTCTGGTCGCGTCACTACCCCGTACACGGATGCTAGTGTAACCTACTCCGGCACCGGCATCTGTGGTTGTTACCACAGAAGGTAAGAAATTCATTAAAATAGGAATGTCTTGCCCCAAATTTCGGGGTTTTATCTGCTCCTTCGTCAGATTGGAAAACGTAATAGGGCTCTGGTTTGTAACTCTAATAGCAGAGACCAGCACCTCATCTAAGGTGATTTTACTTCCCTCGAGTGAATCGGGAATTTGTTCTTGGGCTTGAGCGGAAATTGCTAACCCAAGAATGGCAAGTGTTTTGAAAATAGGTGTTTTCATTCGTAAATTTTGTTTACGAATAAAAGGGGCTATTATTCTAAATTAATACTAGATTTTGGTTTTAATTCCAATACCAAAATGGTTAGAAAAAGAAACCGTGGAAACTCCAATGCGCTATTTTAGCATCCCTTGGCAGCATTACCTGCCCAGGTTCGTTGGGTATAATCTCAGCTTTATCTTAAACCTATTTCAGAGTTAACCTGACTTCAGTTTGCGACTTAGCACCCCTTTGAGATGCTGCAAATGTAGTTCAGCATTTTTAAATTTCAGCTGTTTATTTTTAATTTTTCAGTTGTTATTCCAAATGGTAGAGAGTAACGCTTGATGATTAGAATAATCATGTCAGTGGCAAGCAACCAATTCGATAGGAAAACAAACTAAATAATTAACGTAGCTTTATAACCCCTTTATTTGTCTTATCCGTATTTTTAAAAACACGCCCTCGGAAGTTAGTTGTTACATCATGAATAAGACTAAAAATAAATTTACCTTAAAAATAGTAATTAGTTATTTGGTGCTTATTAGTTTGGCCTTAGTTGCAGGCTATTTTATATTCTCACAAATAAAGGTTTTTGTTTCTACTGATAATGCCGTTGAAAATGATGCAAAATTGCTAAAAACCGGTGTTTTGCTCACCAATATTTATGAAGCAGAAAGTCTTTCGAAATTGGCGCTACAAAGTAGAACCAAAAAAAGCTTTGAGGAATACTCTCAAAAAATCGACTCTGTTCTTGTTGAGATCGATACTTTAAAAACTTTGACCCAAAATGAGTATCAACGCTCTTTGTTGGATAGCGTAGTTCTCTTATTGCAGGAAAAAGTAGCCAATAGCAATGAACTACTTAATCTTAGAACACTGAGTGAAGCCAACCGCAGCATTGACAATGCAATAAAAGAATTTAGCAGCATAGAGGCTTCTTTGGGAAAAATTACCCCGGAGAGTATGGTTGCTGATTTTTATACTCTTCCACCTAAGGCTCAGCAAACTTTGCAGCAATACGTTGCTTACTTGAATGAAAATATTCCCCGAGACGGGGAAACGCCGGTGGATTCTAAAAAGTTAGATTCTATTTTGAATATAACTAAAATGGCTCTTAGCAATGCAAAATTACAGGATTTGGAGGCTCAGCGCTCCATGACTCTAAAAGAGAAAACAGTAAATCAGAATGATTTAGAACTATCAAGGAAATTACAGAATATGGTGTCTTCGTTTGAACAGGAGGTGATCATAAATAATTACAACACTAACATTAAAAAAGAAGCAGCCTTAAAAACCAGTATACGTCTCGCACAGGTTGCTTCTATTTTGGGATTTCTAATCGTTGGAGTATTTACATTTCTAATTACCAAAGACTTTTGGAAGGTACAAACCTATCGGGAAAAACTTGAAAATGAAAAAAAATACTCAGAATCTTTACTAAAAAGCAGAGAACAATTAATAGCAACGGTTAGCCATGATCTGCGCACTCCTTTAAATACTATTTCTGGTTATTCCGAACTTATGGAGCATACAGGCCTTTTAGGTAAGCAGGTAGGATATATAAAAAATGTGAAGTCAGCCGCACAATATGTGAACAGTTTGGTAAACGATTTGTTGGACTTTTCCAAATTAGAAGCCGGAAAAATAAAGATTGAAAACATCCCTTTTGTGCTTGCTGATTTAATAAAAGAGACCGCAGAAAACCTAAAAGAAATTCACAACAAAAAGCCTATAACACTAATTCTGGATATTGATGAAAAATTAGAGACCACAGTCCTTGGTGATCCGTTTCGCATAAGGCAAATCTTAAGTAACCTTATCGGGAATGCCTATAAATTTACCCATCAAGGGACTATTAAAGTAGAAGCATTAGTGAAAGAGTCTAAAGGTGTTTATGATACTACCATAAAAATTACCGATAGCGGTGTTGGTATCAAAAAAGAAAAGCAAGAAGAAATATTTAAAGAGTTTACACAAGCTGATGAAAAAACAGAAAAAAAATATGGCGGCTATGGTCTTGGACTCACTATTTCCAAAAAGCTTACCTCCTTGCTCAAAGGAACCATAACCGTGACCAGTGAAGAACATAAGGGGAGTATATTTACCATTCGCCTTCCATTAACCTTAGTAAAAACTTCAAAAAGTATTCCCCCAAAGAAAATGACCACACTCCAAAAAAGGCTGTCTATTTTAATTATTGACGATGATTTAGCTATGTTGCGTTTATTAAAGGAGGTATGTGAGATTGAAAAAATAGAAACTTACATTTATTCTGATTTTAATAAAATTGATCAAGAGAAAGAAATGGCTTATGATCTGGTACTTACGGATATACAAATGCCCTTTATTGATGGATTTGAGGTTATGGAAAAGTTGCGGTCTTCGGCTTATAAGCACTATAAAAATCAGCCTATTGTGGCTATGACGGGAAGAAAAGATTTACAAACTGAAATCTATAAAAAAGCTGGTTTTCAAGAAATACTTCAAAAGCCTTTTACAAAAGCATCCTTCCTGGAAACTCTAAGTACACTATTTCCGGAAAAGCCAATAGTAACTGAGAAAAAAGGGATACAAACTTCTAATAGTACTGTTTCAAATCTATTTAACCTTGATGTGATTTCTGCGTTTTTGGGGGATAGTACGGAATCGATTAACGAAATCTTGGAAGCATTTGTGATGGATACCAAAACGAATTTGGAACTATTGAAGTTAAGTGTAGAAACCAAAAACCATAAAGATGTTCAAGCTATTGCCCACCGCATGCTCCCTATGTTCAGACAGCTAAAAGCTAATGAAATTATTCCAATCCTGGAAAGTTTAGAGCAGCATCATGGCGATAAAATATTAGATAACAAGACTTTACAAGTACTATCCATGCGCCTACAGCACAAAACCACGGCCCTACTCTTGGCTTTAGATGTACACCTGTCTAAAGGTCCAAGTTATAATGGTTGATTTTATTGTAGAGGGTTTTCCGGGTTACCTGAAGCAATTTTGCCGCCTCAGATTTATTAAAATTAGTCCTTTTTAATGCCTTTACTATTTGGTCCTTTTCATAAGCATCTTTCGAAAAATCCTCAGGAGAATTTTGTTTTTGATCTTTTTGCGTAACTTCTTTGGGTAATGCCTCTTTTTCTACAAAGTCCCCGGTAGTCAGCAAAACTGCTCTTTTGATAACATTTTGCAACTCCCTTAAATTTCCCGGCCAATGATATTCTTTAAATAGTTCTAACACCTCCGGTGAAAAGCCCAGCACATCCTTTTCCAGAGACTGGTTGGCCTTATTTAAAAAATGGTCTGCAAAAAGTAGTAAATCTTCAAAACGGTCTTCCAAAGAGGGAATTTCAATAGAAAACTCATTTAATCGGTGGTATAAATCTTCCCTGAAATTTCCTTTTTCAACAGCATCCAGGAGGTCTTCATTTGTTGCAGTTATAATGCGAACATCTACTGCTATTTCTGTATTGCTGCCAATTCTTTTAATTTTTCGCTCTTGTAATGCGCGGAGTAGTTGCACCTGATTCTCATACGTAAGGTTGCCTATTTCATCTAGGAACAATGTTCCCTTGTTGGCTGCCTCAAAATGACCCATCTTATCGTCAATTGCTCCGGTAAAACTCCCTTTAACATGTCCAAAAAATTCACTTGTTGCAAGTTCCTTTGGAATAGCACCACAGTCTACAGCTACAAAATCAAATTGCTTTCGTTTACTATTATCATGAATAGCTCTGGCAGTCACTTCTTTTCCAGTGCCACTTTCACCGGTGATTAAAACTGACATATTGGTAGGGGCAACCAATTGTATGTATTCGTTTAGTTTTTTTGACGCATCACTTGTGCCTGTGATGGCCCCATTAGGCTGGTTTGATACACTTTCACTTTTTAGTAGCTCGGTAGGTTCCAGAGCAATCAAAGGTTCCTTTGTCTTTAATGCATTTGAGATAATCATCAAAATTTCATCCGGGGTAAAGGGTTTGGAAATATAGTCTAAGGCGCCTTTTTTCATTGCTGCAACAGCGGTGCCCACCTCTGCGTATCCAGTCATTAAGATAACCGGTATTTTAGTGCTAATTTCTTTAATATCGGATAGGAGTTGAATGCCGTCATAATCGGGCAGACGCAAATCGGTAATAACCAAATCAAAATTAGTAGCTTTAAGTTTTAATTTGGCATCTAAAGCTGTATAGCTGGCAAATATTTCGTGGCCGTGCTTTGTTAGAAACTTTTGAAGCATTTGACTAAAGGCGGCATCATCTTCAATAATCAGTATTTTAGACATAGGTGATTACTTATTGTAAGGATATACGCAAAAATAACCTATGAAAGTTGGCCTCTTTTTAAAATTATCATAAAAAAAAGGGATTGCAAAATTGCAATCCCTTTTTGACTAACTAACTTGATACAAACAAACAACTCAAGTTTTCTTATAGATCTATCCAGTTACCACTTTCATCAGCATATAAAACACCGGCGGTACCATCTTCTAATGCAACTTCCAATTTATACTGCTTAGCTTCATTTACATATGCTTTAGCTATTGTAGCAGTTGGATAATTTTTAGTTACTGCCTCACTTACTGCGGCTGGAACTTCGTCTACTGCTATTTCTGTAAAATCGTCACTTACAGTAATAACTTCAACACCATTAATTTGAATTTCTTCTGCACTATTTGCGAAAGCTGTTAAACTTCCAAAAGCTAGTACTGCTGCGAACATTAATTTTTTCATGATATTTATATTTAAATGTTAATAATAATTAGATTCACTATTACTATTGAAAATATAATACCGTTTTTGAAAATGTTCTATATTTTAATTTAAATCATTGATTTTCAATTCATTATATTTTTAAGCACATTTAAAGTAATGTATAAAAGTGTGTACTCATTAAAGTTATTGTGTAAAATATACCCATGTCGCTAATTATTTTATCACTAACTGATTGCACCTTTACCTTTAGAATTTACCAAATCGGGTTATATACTTATTGATAAACCTCTCTAGTATAACATGCTTAAAACTTGTGATTAATCAATAAGTCCGGTATACAACGAAAAAAGGCTGCGAAATCGCAGCCTTTTTAAACAAACCAAACCAACCAAAACTTTTCTACCTAGAAGAAAAATTTTAAACGTCCAACCAATTACCGTTGGCATCTGCATGTAAAACTACAGCAGTCCCATCTTCCTTGGCTACTTCAATCTTGTAAACCGATTCTTCATTTTTAAATGCCTTAGTAATAGTAGCTCCAGGATGATCATTTTCTAAAGCTGCACTAATTGTTGCAGGAACTTCGGATACACTGATTTCAGTGAAATCCTGAGCAATTACAGTTTCCATTATTCCATCGTGAAAAATTGGAGTTGTTGTTGCTGAAATTGTTGCGAAACTTCCTATTGTAAGAGCTGTTGCAAAAACTAATTTTCTCATCTTATTTATTATTTTTGATTAAACTTATTATTTCTCCTATACCTATAGAAAAAACGGTGCCATCAAAAAGCATTTTTGCAACCCATTGCAAAACAATTAGTTGCAAAATATTGCCAGAGTTAAGAGTGTATAAAAATGTGTAACCGTTTAAAAAAGTGTATAAAAGGTATACAATAAAACGGGTTAGCGTATTCGTTTATCAAAAAGATATAATACACCGCCGAGAGCAATAATGCCAAATCCGGCTAGACTTTCCCAAGGCCTATCAGTAAATACATAAAAAGTAACCCATGCACTAAACAGCAGATAAAGAATTTGCGGGTATGGCTTATACTTGTTATAGAATACACCTTCTTTCCTTTCAATAAAGATTACAGCAACAACAGATAACGTCCCCATTATTTGCAGCACAAAACCTGCATACAAGAGTATTTTTTCAAAAGATCCGGAAAGTGTGAGGAGAATGCATATGGCAGTATTAAGCCAAAGGGCCTTAACCGGGATACCAGCTTTGTTAAGTCCGGCAAGCGGTTTCCACAACTTAAAATCTTTGGCCATGGCATGGGTTATTCTTGGACCCACCCATATGTAACCACTAATTGTTCCTATGAGTTGTACCCCAATAAATAAACTCACTAATACACTACCCCACTTGGGAAAAATATTGGAAAAACTAATTACAGCCACCTCTACGTTTCCTTGTAATTGCGCAATAGACGCATGCTTTAAAAAAACCAACTGTAATAATACGTATACTAGTAAAACAAAAAAGGTTGATCCTATTAAAGCCCTTGGTAAATCTTCCCGGGAATCTTTAATTTCGTCCACAATGTAAGCGGCAGCATTCCACCCTGTGTATGCAAAAAACACATAGACCAAAGAAACTGCAAAACCGGGCTTTAAAATTTCCTGTTGCCATGTTGAGCTAAAATCAAAATCGGGAGTACTATTTGGAACATACAGGAATCCCAATACAATTAGGACTAAAACAAAAAGAATTTTTATGATTGTAAAAACATCTTGAAAACGCCCACTTTGTTTCAAGTTAAAAGAATGAACAATACTGACTAAAAGGATTACTGAAATGGCTAGTATTTTTACATAATGTACAGGGATAAAATCAGTAAGATAATAGCCAAGAGCCATAGCAGCAATTGCAACCGGTGCCGAAAAACCAACTGTTAAGGAAATCCAGGCGTATAAGTATCCAAAAAAAGGATGAAAAATCTTAGAGAGGAAAATATAATCACCGCCGGAGTCTTTAAAATGAGTTCCTAATTCAGCGTAGCTAAACGCCCCAATAAGCGCCATAATTCCTCCTAGTACCCAAAGGATAATAATGCTCCATGTATTCTTCAAATCAAGAAGCTGAAATCCCAAACTGGTAAAAACTCCGGTGCCAATCATACTTGCAATGACAAGTCCGGCGGCGGTTTTCCAGCCAATTTTAGTTTGTAAAAGCATTAGTTCTTGTGGTAAACAAATTTAAATCTACAATGGATTAAAGTGTTATCCAAGTTAATGGCGTACAATAAGTTTGCCCTATAATACATTTCACAAATACACTTTTTTAAGTTTCCATAACTGAATAAAATGGAAAATAATGAAGCACACTTTGCGATTGCCTTAAACATCAATTACAAAAAACATTGGCACCAGAAGTATCGGAACTTCACTGCCTCCATGAAGCCCTAAAAAAAGCGCCAATAGGCACCACAAAGAAAAGAAAGTTTTTGCTTTGGCATCATTGTGCATAGCACTTCTGAAAGCATTCACTTCTTTTTGCAAAAAAAGTATTTCCCATATTGTTTTTGGGTTTAAAAGTTTATATTTGCACCGCAAAAAAACGTTGGTTGAGTAACCTCTTATAGTTACACAACCTGAAGCTGTAAATCGCTAAAAAATAAACATTTAACAATGTCAAAAGTTACAGGTAAAGTTTCTCAGATTATCGGGCCCGTAGTTGATGTGGAATTTGAATCAGGCACGGACCTTCCAAGAATATACGATTCCTTGGAAATCAACAATCAAGATGGTTCTATCTTGGTATTAGAAGTTCAGTCACATGTTGGAGAAAACACGGTACGTACCATTTCAATGGACTCTACCGATGGTTTAAGCAGAGGCGTTGCAGTAAATGCTACGGGAAATGCCATTCAGATGCCAATAGGAGATGATGTATATGGGCGTTTGTTTAATGTAATCGGCGATGCTATCGACGGTCTTGGAAATCTGCCAAAAGCAGGCAAAAATGGACTTCCTATTCACCGTGAAGCTCCAAAGTTTGAGGATTTATCTACCTCTACAGAGGTTTTATTCACCGGTATCAAAGTAATTGATTTAATTGAGCCATATGCAAAGGGAGGTAAAATTGGTTTATTTGGAGGCGCCGGTGTTGGTAAAACGGTATTGATTCAGGAATTAATTAATAATATTGCCAAAGGTCACGGTGGACTTTCCGTATTCGCCGGTGTTGGAGAACGCACCAGAGAAGGGAATGATTTACTACGTGAAATGTTGGAATCCGGCATTATAAAATATGGAGATGATTTTTTACACTCCATGGAAGAAGGTGGTTGGGATTTATCCAAAGTGGATAAAAAAGTGATGAAAGAGTCCAAAGCAACTTTTGTTTTCGGACAGATGAACGAACCTCCGGGAGCACGCGCTCGTGTGGCGCTTTCAGGGTTGACGATAGCCGAATATTTCCGTGACGGAGCAGGTGAAGGACAAGGAAAAGATGTTTTATTCTTCGTAGATAACATATTCCGTTTTACGCAAGCAGGATCTGAAGTATCGGCCCTTTTAGGTCGTATGCCTTCAGCGGTGGGATACCAACCTACATTGGCCACGGAAATGGGTGCCATGCAAGAACGTATTACTTCAACAAAAAGGGGTTCTATTACCTCAGTCCAAGCGGTGTACGTACCTGCGGATGACTTAACAGATCCGGCTCCTGCAACAACATTTGCTCACTTGGATGCAACCACTGTATTATCTCGTAAAATAGCTGAGTTGGGTATCTATCCGGCAGTAGATCCTTTGGATTCTACTTCAAGAATCTTAACTGCAGAAATATTAGGAAAAGAGCATTATGCTTGCGCACAGCGAGTTAAGCAGTTATTGCAACGTTACAAGGAATTACAGGATATCATTGCAATTTTAGGAATGGAAGAACTTTCTGAGGAAGATAAACTGGCTGTTGGAAGGGCAAGACGTGTGCAACGTTTCTTGTCTCAGCCTTTCCATGTTGCAGAACAGTTTACCGGTATCCCCGGAGTATTGGTAGATATTAAGGAAACCATTAAAGGATTTAATATGATCATGGATGGGGAACTGGATCGTTACCCGGAATCTGCCTTTAACCTTAAAGGAACCATTGAAGAGGCTATTGAAGCAGGAGAAAAAATGCTAGCGGAAGCATAAATGTTGATGGTTGTTAGTTGATGGTTCTTCGAAATTCCCTCAACAGACAACAAGCAACGAACAACTAAAAATATGTATTTAGAAATTGTATCACCCGAAGCTACCTTATTTGCAGGACAAGTTACCTCTGTAACTGTTCCGGGGGTTGATGGGGAATTTCAGCTATTAAATAACCATGCCCCTATTGTATCATTGCTTCAGTCAGGTAAGATTAAGATTGAAGGAACTATAACTATTGCAGAGGCTCATGAGCATAAGTTTTCCAAGGATAGTAATGGGAAGACCATTTTGCCTATAGGTAGTGGAACTATAGAAATGAAGGAAAATAAGGTTATAATATTGGCAGATTAAACCAACTTATTTTCTTATTCATGAAAATGCCATCTTCAGTAAAAGATGGCATTTTTATTTTGTGTTCAACGCGATTAATACCCAGTCTTGTCCTCCGGAAGCATATCTTTTTAATTCCTTAAAGCCAATAGCGCAGTGAGCATTAAACGAACGTATATTTAAAGTATCAACTTCTGTAATGATTGTATCATAATCAGGCTTTAACACCTCAGCCATAGTTTCATATAATTTTCGAAATATTCCCATTTTTCTAAAATTCTTATCCACACAAATTTGTCCCATAGCTAAATACCGTTCCGTTGGAGGAAGGATGTTTTCTATTTCCGTAAACATTGGTTTTAAAACTTCAATTTCTGCCCCAAAACTGGGATGCATGCACAGTGCGTAACCCACAACGGAGTCCTTATCTTTTGCAATAATATGAGGGCAAACCAAATTCATTTGTTGTAAAATGTCATAGGTATGACAAACAGTGACAAAACCCTCGTTTGCTTTTTCTTTTTGGGACAACGCTGTTGGTAGATTTCTTTGTTGGAGTTGCAGGATTTGCTCCAATTCGTTTGGTTTGGTTACCTGACCGAAAGTTACCATTTCTATTCCGTTTTAAGCCATAGCTTTCTTTGTTGTATCATTTTTTTTGAAGGCTTTTGTCCTTCTTTCTCTAGTAGTACGGTAGTAAAGGCAGGATTGGACTCAAGAACAAGGTTGGTTGTTTTTTCAACACCAAAGCGGGTAAAAGTAATTGCCAAGGGGTCACCCACCTTAAATTGCCTGACATAATCTCCAAACGACTGGCTATTAGAGATAGGTGCATTATTTATAGCAGTTAACCGATCACCATTTACCAAACCTGCTTTGTAGGCAGGACTATCTATTTGGGTATTCCTAACAATACTGCCTACACCCTTTTCAGCAAGCGAAACTGTAGCTCCAAAAAAAGGCAGTAAAGTATCTTGCTTCAGGAGGACCCCAACCGATAAGAAAAGGTCTTCGTAGTTGGGCATACCGCTTGCATAGATATAGTTGTTGAAAAAAGTGTCTCCAAATTCCTTTCCTGCGTAGTTATTTAAAGCTTTGTTTAACCCAAGCAATGTATAAGGCGTTTCAGATTTGCCATAGATTTGCCATACCAGTTTCATGTAGTCATCCAGATTAAGCCCATTTTGTCTGAGTGATAAATCGAGCGCTAGTCCCAAAACACTGCCATAAGAATAATATGAAATAAAGGTGTTTTCCCTGTTTACCGGGTCTACGGACGTGGCAGCATCCACAAAGGGTGCTTGATAACTCATTTCTACAGGGCTAAAAAAACGCCTTCCCGGAGAATTCCAGACATAGTTGAAAGTGCCTGACAAACCTTCTACATAGTCTTCAGGAGAAATTATCCCTGCACGACAAAGGATTAAATCCGTGTAATAACTCGTAAACCCTTCGGCAAACCAAAGCTCACCACTCATTTTGGCTTCCTGAAAGTTAAAGGGTTCTAAGGATATGGGCCGAATACGTTCTACATTCCACGCGTGAAAAAACTCATGGGATACTGTACCGATATTATCGTCCATGCCACCTGCTGCCAAGTTTTGGGTACTGGTAAGAATAGTAGAATTACGATGCTCCATTCCGTCTCCTGAGGCATTGGGAATATAACAGGCTAGAAAGGTATAGGTTCCATAATCAAAGCCCGGGAGCTCACCAAACACGTCTTTTTCCGCCAGTACCACTTTCTTGACCTTTTCAAAATAGGTGTCTAATTCCGCCGCGGTCCCATTGTGATGTAATACAAATTCAATTTTTTGCGATTTGCCATTGGATTCAACTTCAAATTCGCGTACCTGAAAATTGCTTATTTCCGTTGGACTATCCATAAAATATTGAAGATTTGGTGCACTGTACGTTGTTCCGCTCACCAAAGGTAATTGTGTGGCAACTTTCCAATTTAAATCTTCCCGAACCTTAAAGTTAACCTCAATTTCTCTGTCGCTAAACACTGGGGCATACATAAAGGTAGCAGGAATATTTAAATGCGCATGGGTTTCATCAACTTGAGCATATGTACCATCACCTCTATTTGCAAAAAGGGTATAGCTAATCCTAATAACTCCGTCATGACCACTCACTTTCCATTCATAGGGATTGGGTCTTATCACGGACAAGGGATTCCCTCTACTATCTATAGCCTTAAAATTGTAGACATTTTTAGCAAATTCATGTAGTGCATATCTCCCGGGCGAAGTTCTACTCATACGAAATGCAAGGGTGTCTAAATCAATTTCGATAAATGTTGCTTTAATAACGGCTTCATGATGAACCGCATTTTCAAACGAGATTTCATACGTATTTTTCTGTGACCACACGGAAAAAGAAAATAAGACAATAATTCCCGTAAGTAATTTTTTCATCCTAAAAGATTTTTGATGTCGAATATACTATATAAATGGCGTATATACTACATTTGCCCCATGCTCAATTTCCCAAAAAAATTACTAGAAAAACTCGCGCTCCGGGAAAAGGAAAACGCATTAAGAATGCTTTCCCAACAAAATAATCTAATTGATTTTGCCTCGAATGACTATTTGGGTTTTGCAAAAAACGAAACCATTTATTCAAATACATTTCAGCTAATTTTAAAACAGGGCACTTTCCAGAATGGGGCTACAGGATCTCGTTTATTAACCGGGAATCATCCGTTGTATGAGCAGTTGGAGGATTTACTTTCTAAGGTTCATAAATCAGAAAGTGCACTGGTCTTTAATTCCGGTTATGATGCCAAT
>JBGTEN010000069.1:0-61448 GCA_041747755.1 Arenibacter sp.
TCATGTACCTGAAGCAGCATTTTCGATTTAAATTTTCTTTCTTCTAGCTTTTGATGGATATTAATCATCGCAATTTTTATAATATCGGCTGCACTCCCTTGAATGGGAGCATTGACAGCATTGCGCTCGGCCGCACCGCGAACAACAGCATTACCGGCATTGATATCCCGTAGATACCTACGTCTTCCCAATACAGTTTGTACATAGCCATTCTCTCTTGCAAAATCAATCTGTTCACTTATAAAGTTTCTAAGTTTTGGATAGGTTTGGTAATAGGTATCTATCAACTCCTTGGACTCGGCTCTGGATAGGTTGGTTTGGTTACTGAGGCCAAAAGCTGAAACGCCATACATAATTCCAAAGTTTACCGTCTTAGCATTACTTCGTTGTTCACGAGTTACTTCATTCAAAGGAACATTAAATACTCTTGAGGCGGTTGAAGTGTGGATATCTTCCCCTTTTTTAAACGCTTCAATCATGGTAGTTTCCTCACTTAAGGCAGCAATAATACGCAGCTCAATTTGGGAGTAATCCGCTGCAAGCAGCACATAGTTTTCATCTCTTGGAATAAACGCTTTTCTCACTTCCCGTCCTCTTTCTGTTCTGATAGGAATGTTTTGAAGGTTAGGATTGTTGCTACTTAATCTACCTGTTGCAGCAACGGTTTGCATATAATCTGTATGCACCCTGCCTGTTGTAGGTTCGACCTGTTCCGGCAGGGCATCCACATAAGTACTTTTTAACTTTGCCAGCCCCCTATAATCCAAGATATCCTGAATGATTTGATGATCTTTTGCGAGATAAGAGAGTACATCTTCTGCAGTAGAGTATTGCCCGGTTTTGGTCTTTTTGGGTTTATCTATTAGTTTTAATTTATCAAAAAGAATTTCACCCAGTTGCTTGGGGGAGGCAATGTTAAAAGTTTCCCCAGCCCCTTCATATATTTTTGTTTCTAACTCCTTTATATCACTGTCTAGTTTTGAAGACAGGATATTCAAATAATTTTTATCTAAATTAATTCCCTCTAATTCCATATCGGCAAGCACATGCAATAGCGGAATTTCTATGGAACTAAAAAGCGTTTCTGTTTTTGCTTCTTCCAGTTCCGGTTTAAAATGCTGCGCCAGTTGAAATGTAATATCTGCATCTTCAGCGGCATATTGAGTCTGTTGTTCCAAAGGCACCTCTCTCATGGAGATTTGTCCTTTTCCTTTCTTTCCAATTAAATCTGAGATGGAAACCGGGGTATAATTTAAATACGTTTCAGCCAGTACATCCATGTTGTGCCTCATATCTGGATTAATTAAGTAGTGTGCCAACATAGTATCAAAGCACTTACCTTTAATCTTAATACCATATTTGTGAAGGACTTTGACATCATATTTTAGATTCTGTCCAATCTTTTCAATGTGTTCCGATTCAAAAAAAGGACGAAGTTCCTCAATGATTTGCTGTGCGGCTTCTGTTTCATCAGGAAAGGGAATATAGAATCCCTTTGTTGCTTCCCAACTAAAGGCGATACCCACAAGTTGGGCAACCAAAGGATTTAAAGATGTAGTTTCCGTATCAAAACAAACAGAGTTTTGTTTCATTAAATTCTGAACAAAAAGTTTCATTGCCATTCCCGGAAGAATACTTTGATACATGTGCGGGACATCGCTAATGGTATTGCGGCTGGAAACTTCTTTAAATATTTCAGGAGATTCATCTGCGCTGCCAAAAAGTGAAAACTGTCCACCTCCGGCTTCTCTAACTTCTTTTTTTACTTCGGCAGCACTGGAAATCGACGAAGTTGATGAGGTTGAGGACTCATCATAAAATAATTTTAAAAACTGATCTTTTAAACGTCGGAATTCCAATTCCTCAAATATCTGCTGCACTTTTTCTGCATCAGGTACCGAGAGCTCATAATCTTTGGCATCAAAAGTAACATCACAAGTAATGCAGATAGTTGCTAATTTTTTTGAGAGTAGCCCCAATTCTGCATTTTCTTCTATTTTTTGGCGCATTTTCCCAGATAATTTATCTGTATTAGCCAAAAGATTTTCCATAGTACCAAATTCGGCAATAAACTTTTTTGCAGTCATTTCGCCAACCCCTGGAAGTCCGGGGATGTTATCACTGGCATCTCCCATCATACCCAAATAATCTATTACCTGTTCCGGTCTTTCTACACCAAAGCGTTTTTGCACTTCCGGAATGCCCCAGATCTCAATTCCATTCCCCAATCTGGCCGGACGGTACATAAAAATATTTTCGGATACCAGTTGACCAAAATCCTTATCAGGGGTAACCATAAACACTTTAAAATTTTCTTTTTCCGCCTGTTTGGCTAAAGTGCCAATAATATCATCTGCTTCTAAACCCGAAAGCTCAACCACTGGAATGTGCATAGCTTTTAAAATAGCTTGAATGTAGGGTACCGCAATCCGGATTGCATCTGGAGTTTCATCCCTGTTCGCCTTATATTCTGCGAACATTTCAGTACGCTCCGCACTTCCATCTTTGTCAAAACAAACCGCCAAATGGTCTGGTTTTTCTCGCTTAATTACATCAAAAAGGGAGTTTACAAAACCTAATATGGCAGAGGTATCCATACCCTTGGAATTAACTCTTGGATTTTTTATCAGGGCATAATAGC
Organism: Arenibacter sp.; assembly: GCA_041747755.1. GTDB lineage: Bacteria > Bacteroidota > Bacteroidia > Flavobacteriales > Flavobacteriaceae > Aurantibrevibacter. The sequence goes on from JBGTEN010000069.1 coordinate 2,642, forward strand.
CACGAAAGATCAGCGCATAGGCATCCAGTAAAAAAAGTCGTTTTTGTTCTGCCATTTCTTGGATTGATGTTAAACTTCAAAAATAAGAACTTAATATAATTTTTTTAACGGTTTGGGACTTAAATAAAAGAATTGGAAGGATGGTTTATATGTCCTTGTTCCGAATACATACGATAGGTAAATCCCGGCTGTATACAGTACGATCCTGTTTCTCCATTTTTATTAATTGCTATAAATCCAATCTGAAAATCGCTATAATTTTTGTTCTTGGCAATAATCCGTTTTACACCTTCTTCGCATGCTTCCTGTGGGGATTTCCCCTGACGCATAAGTTCAACAATTAGAAAGCTTCCTACGGTGCGCACTACTTCCTCACCTACGCCTGTGGCTGTAGCTCCTCCAACCTCATTGTCTACAAACAAACCAGCACCAATTATAGGGGAATCTCCTATTCGCCCACCAATTTTATATGCCATTCCACTAGTAGTACAGGCACCTGCAATATCCCCATTGGCATCAATGGCCAACATTCCTATAGTATCGTGGTTTTCAATATTAATAATGGGCTTGTATTCTGAAGTTTTCTTCCATTCCAGGTATTCCTGCTTTGATTTCTCAGTCAACAAATCCACTTTTTCAAAACCTTTTTCATAGGCAAACTGTTCGGCACCTTTTCCTGCCAGCATAACATGAGGTGTTTCTTCCATAACTTTTCGTGCTACTGAAATGGGGTGGGCAATATTTTGAAGGTATAGCACCGCGCCACAATTCCCTTCTTTGTCCATAATGCAGGCATCCAAAGTTACATTACCGTCACGATCTGGTCGCCCACCCTTTCCTACGGTTTGGTTATTTATATCCGCCTCTTCAACCATTACTCCTTTTTCTACTGCATCAAGTGAATTCCCCTTATTCTTCAATATCTCCCAGGCTTTGGAGGTGGCATTGTGAAAATCCCATGTACAAATAACAATGGGGCGAACGGTCTTTAAAGGGCTTGAAATTAGTGTTTTTTCGGTTTGAGTTTCCTGACAAGCGTTTAAGAGAGGAGTTGCCATAAATACCGCCGTACCCGCTGCGGAATTTTTAAGGAAGTTTCTTCGTTTCATGCAATTATGATGCTTATTTTAGTCAGCTAAATATAAGTAAAATGTTAGTAGAAGTTTGTGCGAATTCCTTGGAATCTGCCTTAAATGCTGAAAAAGCAGGAGCAGATAGAATAGAAATATGTTCAGAACTGGGCGTTGGAGGGATTACACCTTCATATGGATTACTGAAAAGTATAAAAAAACGTTTGTCCATTCCGGTTCATGTATTGATTCGTCCGCGAAGCGGAGATTTCACCTATACCAAATTAGAGTTTGAAATAATGAAAAAGGATATTAGGCTATGTGTAAAACTTGGATTTCAAGGAATAGTAGCCGGAGTATTGAACGCGGATTTCACATTAGATGAAGAACGAACGAGAACATTGATTGCCCTGTCTGGTAACCTGAACTTTACTTTTCACAGGGCGTTTGATTGGGTAAAGAATCCTGAGTTGACTTTAAAAAAACTTGAAAAATTAGGTGTAGATTATATTTTAACCTCCGGTCAAGCAACTTCAGCTACAGTAGGTGAGGAATTTTTAATTAAACTTCATGCGAGTGCGTCAAAATGCAGAATTATACCGGGAGGCGGGATAAATCCAAATAATGTACACTTGTTTAAGCAGTTGGGTTTCCATGCGGTTCACTTATCGGGAACAAAATTTTATTCCACATTCGATGTAATTCCTCCGGTTTCTATGAATTCCTTAAAACATTTAAGGGAGGATGCAAGAGCTATTACGGATATTGAGACCATACAAAAAGTTGTGAGTACGGTTAAATAAAGTGTAAAGAACACTAAAGTACCGGCAAAAAAATATCTTTGTAAAAAAAAGAACATGCTACGTTGGATTATTTTCATTGCCATTTATATTGCACTTACCTTATATGCTTTACAAGCCTTGCGAACGGTTAGCAGATTTCCTTATGTGTATTACATCTTTTTGTTATTGGCACTTCTGGTTTTAGGGAATTTTGTGTTTCAATTTACTTTAGGTGATGACCCTAATAGGGTCTTAAGCAGGCCAAAAAGCTATGCTTTTGGCTTTTTACTGACTATGATAACCTTCAACCTTATTACTATAGTATTTCTTTTTTCAGAGGATATTTTTAGGCTTATTGCGGGGATTTATCAAAAATTATTTGGAACAGAAAAGGAGTTTAGCATTCCTACTCGCAGAAGATTTCTGAGTCTTGTTGCCATTGCAATGGCAGCTGTTCCTTTTAGTGCTTTATTATATGGAATGTACAAGGGGAAATACAATTTTAAAGTTTTAAAATATAATTTGGAGTTTGATGACTTACCGGATTCCTTTCACGGGTATCAAATAACCCAAATATCAGATATACACAGTGGCAGTTTTGATAATAGGGAAAAAATAGAATATGCTGTAGATTTGGTCAACCGTCAGAAAAGCGATCTCCTTCTGTTTACCGGGGATATGGTAAATAATAAGGCAGAAGAAATGGTTCCATGGAAAGAACTTTTCTCAACCTTGGAAGCAAAAGACGGTAAATTTTCTGTTTTAGGAAACCATGATTACGGGGACTATGTGGAATGGGACTCAGAAGATGCTAAAGCAAAAAACCTTGAAGATTTAAAAATTATCCAAAAAGAAATGGGATTTGAACTTCTGTTGAATGAGAGTCGCTTTTTACAGAAAGGATCTGATAGAATTGCCTTATTGGGTGTTGAAAATTGGGGAAAGGGCGGATTTAAAAAGGCAGGGGATTTAAAAAAAGCGGCAGCAAATGTCTTGGAAAACGATTTTAAGATTTTAATGAGCCATGATCCCTCACATTGGGAAGAACAGGTAATAAATGACGTCTATCATTATCATCTTACTTTAAGCGGACACACCCATGGAATGCAGTTTGGTATAGAAATACCTGGTTGGATAAAATGGAGTCCCGTGAAATGGCGTTATAAGTATTGGGCAGGTATCTATGAAGAAATTGGGCAATATATTAATGTAAACAGGGGTTTTGGATTTCTGGGTTATCCGGGAAGAGTGGGAATTTGGCCTGAAATTTCAGTGATTACCTTAAAAAGAAAGTCATTTAATTGATTTTAATCGATTGTAAAGGCACAAAAGCTGGGGTATGATTAAAATTTTATCAATTTTTACTACATTTGATTACTAATGCAATGATTTACATATGTCTAAGTTTGGTGAACTAATAGATTTAAATATACCCGTACTCCTTGATTTTTATGCGGAATGGAATGAACAGTCCACCGCAATGCATCCTGTGTTAAGAGATGTAGCCGCCGCTCTTGGAGACAAGGGAAAGGTCATTAAGATTGATGTTGATAAAAACAAGGAATTATCCCAAGCATTAAGAGTTAAAGGTTTACCTACATTAATGATATACAAAAAGGGAGAAATGGTATGGCGCCAAAGCGGCGAGCAAGACGCGAATACCCTAATTGGGATACTGCGAGAATACATTTAGCATGTAAAAGAACAAAGCCGTAGGAAAATGCTTTTTCCTACGGCTTTGTTTATGCTATATTTTTATTGTTCGTTAATAGTATCAAAGAGTATTGAGTCAAGCAGGTCCGGATCTGCCTCTTCTATATCTTGTTCTAAAAGATCATCCTTATAAAAATGTCGGAATTTATCTATGTATTCATTAAAAATAAGCGTTTCTTTTTCTGCAGTTTCTCTATCCTTATTTCGTATTAAGATGTCAATATTGCGTTGGTAAGCTTCCATGTCGGCAATAATATCTCCCATTTGCTCATATTGTTCATTTAATGGTACGCCGGCATAATAATCAAGGCGTTCCTGATATTTTCTTTTTAGCTTTTGAAAAAGATCTCTTCCCTTTTGGGTTTCTCCTACCTTGTAGTACCCATCCAAAAAGGGCTCAACAAATGCGTAAAAAGAATAAGCATCCAAAGGCATATTCATCATCGCAATTTCAATAACATCCTTGGCTCTATCAATTTTATTTTCACTAATTAAGGTCTCTGTGAGGCGTGCTAAGTTACCTCTAAAAGACAAACCTTGTATTCTGGTTTGCGGATCATGATAAATGTGTGAACTTCCGGAATTACCCCAATCCCATTTTTTTACAATATCATACATTAAATCGGTATCAATTCTACCCATTTCAAAGGAGCTCTGGTTTTTCGTTTTTATAGGAACCAATTTATAGACCAAGCCATCTAGTTGTAAGTACTCCTTCATCCAGATATATTCAGCATTGTCAAAACTACCTCCTGAGAAATAGATGGGACGCTTCCAATCATTGTTAGCTATAATATCTAACATTAGAATTCGGTTTTTGGTAAGTGCACTTTGTGGAAGTTCAATATCTATATAATCCACAATCAAGGCAGAATCTTTCTCTTTTACCAAACCACTTCTTAAAACATTCTCTTTGTTTACAGGTATACGTATTTTATTGGTAGGATAGAATACTACATTTAAATTATTCTCTGAGTAGTTGCTTAAATCTGCACCCTGTTGTTGTAATAAGTGTTTAATTTTTGTCTGTGGTTTGTCACTATCTACCCAATTTATAAAATCTTTTATTGCCCATCTGCTCTCTGTCAAACCCTGATAATAGATTACATCCCGGGTACCAAATCTGTATTTTTCATGTGTGAGTTGAGAGGGAATAGGATCGCTCTCGTAAGCTTTCTTCTTCATTTGATCTATATACCAATCTGTTGCAAAAAGGCTGGTATTTATAATCCGAACATCGGTACGGTAGCCTTCAATCTCTTGGGCATACCATAGCGGAAAAGTGTCGTTATCTCCAATAGTAAATAACATTGCTCCGGCGTCCTTTTGGGTGGAATCTAGGTACGCGCTTGCAGTTGAATTAGCCGTGTACCTGTTAGAACGGTCATGATCGTCCCAATTTTGATAGGCCATAACTGCCGGAACAGCTAAAAGGCATACAACGGTAACTACTGGTGCAAGTATTTTGGGAGTGATATACTTTTTAAATTCATCAAATAATCCATAAACGCCAAACCCAATCCAAAGAGCAAAAACATAAAAAGACCCAACTAAGGAATAGTCGCGTTCACGCGGTTGAAATATAGCGGGGTTGGTGTAGAATTGAATGGCGATACCTGTAAACAAAAAGAAAACAAAAAGCACCCAGAACTGTTTGGGATTTTTGGTAATTTGGAATACTAAGCCAATTATACCTAGAATTAAGGGTAAAAAGAAATAGGTATTTCTACCCTTGTTATTCTTTATATCACTTGGCAGGTTTTCCTGACTACCCAAACGCATGTTATCAATAAAATCAATACCGCTTAACCAATTACCGTTCTTGTTGTAGCGTCCTTGAAGATCATCCTGTTTCCCTACAAAGTTCCACATAAAATAACGCCAGTACATGTAGCCAAATTGAAATTGAAACATATACTTTACATTTTCCCAAACGGTTGGTGGTTGTACTTCTATATAGTCACTGAATTCCCTTAAAAACCGAATATATTGTTCTTCTCCGATTTCACCTTCGGCATAGCCCTTTTTAATTTGGGTTATTGCCTGTCGCAATTCTTCATTGGATTGCTTCATTTTAAAATCCAGAACACCAAAATACTTCATATAATTTTCTGCATTTTGATCACTCCACATCCGAGGTAAAATACCAATGTGCTTTTCATTTGGTCCCGGAAGTGCCCCTTCATAATGATTTACGATGACATATTTTCCGAGCTGTTCGTCTTTTTCATATTTTGGCTTGTCGTCCCTTGCCTCCCCTGAGGGGGCAAATGTATCTGAGTAGTAAGCCCCATAAACAGGGCTATCAACACCAGGATATTGTTCCCTGTTATAGTAAGCCAATAAGGATCTGGCGTCTGATGGGTTATTTTCATTTATAACCACATTGGCGTTTGCTCTAATGGGCAACATAAGCCAAGAGGAAAAACCCAAGAATAAGAACATACAGCAAAGCACAATGGTGTTTGCTGTTCTGAAATCGTTTTTATAGGTATATCGCAAACCAAAATAAAAAGCAGCCATAAATATAAGACCCATAATTAAGGATCCGGAATTAAATGGGAGGCCTAAATTATTGATAAAAAACACTTCGCTCCATCCAAACAATTTCAGGACATAGGTAAGCGAAAATTGATACACCAACATTAATACCGCCACCACTAAGATATTAGCGACTAAAAAGTTTTTTATAGTAGTAGTCTTATATTTCTTAAAATAAAAAAGCAGACCAATAGAAGGTATGGCTAAAAAGCCCATAAACTGTATTCCAAAGGTTAGGCCAACAACAAAAGCAATAAGCACTAACCAGCGATTACCTCTGGGATTATCCAGGTCATCTGTCCATTTTAGTCCTAACCAAAGCAATAAAGCCATGATTAAACTTGCCATAGCATATACTTCTGTTTCTACAGCGTTAAACCAAAAACTATCTGAATAAGTGTAAGCCAATGCCCCAACCAAACCACTGCCAAAAACAGCAATAGCTTTACTGTTGGTAAGTACTCCTTCAGCACCTACTAATTTTCGGGTCAAATTAGTTATAGTCCAAAATAGAAAAAGAATGGTAAAAGCGCTTGAAGCCACGGAGACATAGTTTACCATATAGGCTACTTTGGTATCACTTAATGCAAACATAGAAAAGAATGCACCTATCATTTGAAGCAATGGCGCTCCGGGAGGGTGTCCTACTTGCAATTTAGCAGAAGTAGCAATATATTCCCCGGCATCCCAAAAGCTACTTGTAGGTTCAATAGTTAAGGTGTAGGTTACTAGGGCTATAAAAAAAACAAACCATCCAAAGATGGTGTCCCATTTCTCAAAATTTTTTGAAAACATGTGCTGTTACTTTGTTTAATGGGCGAATTTACTAATTAAAATACATATGGACGTAAATATTTCGTAAACCTTTAACAGGGGTAAGCGTTCTCTTTTTTGTTATTGTAAACAAAAATATTTGCGCAAATGAAACTTTGTTATAAATTTGCACGCTCATTAGCGGTGCTGGCCTATGGTGTAATTGGTAACACAGCTGGTTTTGGTCCAGTCGTTCTAGGTTCGAGTCCTAGTAGGCCAACGTAAATTTGCAGTAATCCCGATTTCGAAAGATTTCGGGATTTTGTTTTTAACTTAGATGGAGGGCAAGTCCCGAATAGCGTCAAAAACAAGATTTTAATTGATTTTTTCAGGTTGTAAAAAAAAATGTATATTTGCACTGCTGAAAGAATAAAAAGTATTCATGAGGGGACTAATTTGTCCCCTTTTCTATTACTTGAATTTATGTTGAAGGAAAAGGTTACCACTCTTTTGGAAGCGGCTTTAGAGGAAAATAAATCACTTTTTTTGATTGAGTTTTCCATAACATCGGATAACAAAATTAAGGTTATTATAGATGGTGATACCGGTGTTACCCTGCAAGATTGTATGAATGTCAGTAGAGCCATTGAACACAACTTGGATCGAGAAGAGGAAGACTTTTCCTTAGAGGTGATGTCTGCCGGAGCAACCTCTCCAATGATTATGGCAAGGCAGTATAAAAAAAATATTGGTAGAGAATTGCAGATCAGAACCAAAGAGGAATATTTTGAGGGTGCCCTTACAGCAGTTGGCGAAGATAGTATTACCATTGAGTGGACAGCAAGAGAGCCCAAACCTGTTGGGAAAGGAAAAATTACAGTTCAGAAAAAACAGAGCATTGTAATTTCTGATATAAAAGAAGCAAAAGTTTTATTAAAATTTTAATTGTAGAAAAAAATGGAAAACATTGCGCTGATTGAATCTTTCTCCGAATTTAAGGATGACAAATTCATTGACAGGGTAACCTTAATGGCAATTTTAGAAGACGTTTTCAGAAATGCACTAAAAAAGAAATTTGGTTCGGATGATAATTTTGATATTATTATAAACCCGGACAAAGGAGATTTGGAGATATGGCGGAATAGGGTTGTTGTTGAAGATGGTGAGGTAGAAGATCCCAACGAAGAAATATCATTATCAGAGGCAAGAAAAATTGAGCCCGATTTTGAAGTTGGTGAAGATGTTTCTGAGGAAGTTAAATTAATAGATTTGGGAAGAAGAGCTATTTTGGCATTACGACAGAATCTGATATCCAAAATTCATGAACATGACAATACCACAATCTATAAGCAATTTAAAGATTTAGAAGGTGAAATTTACACTGCTGAGGTGCATCATATAAGACACAAGGCCATTATTTTATTGGATGATGAAGGAAATGAAATTATTCTTCCAAAAGAAAAGCAAATTCCATCCGATTTTTTTAGGAAAGGCGACAATGTAAGAGGCATCATCGAAAGCGTGGAGCTAAAAGGGAACAAACCCATAATTATAATGTCTAGAAGCTCTAATGTGTTTTTAGAGCAGCTGTTTTTTCAGGAAATACCAGAGGTTTCAGATGGCCTTATAACAATAAAAAAGGCCGTTCGTATTCCAGGAGAGAAAGCCAAAGTAGCGGTAGATTCTTATGATGATCGTATAGATCCTGTTGGAGCCTGTGTGGGTATGAAAGGCTCACGTATTCATGGAATTGTAAGAGAACTAGGTAATGAAAATATTGATGTTATTAACTGGACAAGCAACCCGCAATTGCTGGTTACAAGAGCTTTAAGTCCTGCAAGAGTTTCTTCTGTAAAATTGAACAATGAAAAAATGACAGCTCAGGTTTATCTTAGGCCGGAAGAGGTTTCAAAAGCAATAGGTAGGGGAGGACATAACATTAGATTGGCCGGACAGCTTACAGGTTATGAAATTGATGTATTCCGTGAAGGTGTTGAAGAAGATGTCGAACTTGCAGAATTTTCTGATGAAATAGACGCTTGGATTATTGATGAGTTCAAAAAAGTTGGTCTTGATACTGCAAGAAGTATTTTAGAACATGATCTGGATGATCTTATAAAAAGAACCGATTTGGAGGAAGAAACAATTTTAGAAGTTGTACGCATACTAAAAGAAGAATTAGAAGATTAAGCTATATATTAGCACCAAAATACAAAGAAGAGGAATATTATTTATGGCAGATAATGCAACAATAAGGCTTAATAAAGTACTAACAGAGCTTAATATTTCATTGGATAGGGCAGTAGATTTTCTTGCTTCAAAAGGACATGATGTCGAGGCTAGACCAACTACAAAAATTTCTGATGAAATTCATCAAGTACTGTTAGATGAATTCCAAACTGATATGAGCAAGAAAGTTGCTTCACAGGAAGTTGGAGAAGAAAAGCGGAAAGAAAAGGAAGCCATAAGGTTACAGTTAGAGCAGGAGATAGAAGAAAAAAGAATAGCTCGAGAGAAAAAATTAGCTTCAGAACAAGTTATACGCGCCAGGACAGAACTCACTGGTCCTAAAACGGTAGGGCGTATAGATTTAGAGCCAAAGAAAAAGGAAGAACCTGTCGTAACCAAAGAACCAGAGGTAGCTAAAGAAAAAGAGTTAATCCCTGAAAAGGAAACCATTATAGCTCCTGAAAATAAAGAGCCTGAAATCACTGAAGTTGTTCAAGAGACACCAAAGGCAACGGAAATTCCAGAGCCGGAAATTAGCGAAACCTTAACAACACAATATCAAAAGCTTACGGGACCAAAAATTACCGGGAACAAGATAGATCTTACACAGTTTGAAAAACCCAAAAAGAAGAAAGAAGCTCCTAAAGAGATTGATAGAGGCTCTGCGGCAGACAGAAAAAAAAGAAGAAAAAGAATAATTAGCCCCAATACAAGTACTACAACAAATGAAACACCTGCTAAACCGGCAGAGGTTAAAGGACGTCCTTTTATAGATAAAAAGGGTCCAGGGCAACGATTTACTCCTGTCTCTAAAACTGAACCTACGGAAGAAGATGTTCAAAAGCAAGTTAGAGAGACCTTAGAGAAACTTCAGGGAAAATCCAAGAAGGGAAAGGGTGCTAAATACAGAAGAGATAAAAGAGACAGCCACCGTCAACAAACAGAAAAAGATCTGGAGCAGCAGGAGTTGGAGAGCAAAATCTTAAAAGTAACTGAATTTGTTACTGCCAGTGAGGTAGCTACAATGATGGATGTTCCCACAACTAAGATTATCTCCGCTTGCATGTCTTTGGGTATAATGGTCACCATGAACCAACGTTTAGATGCGGAAACTTTATCTATTGTTGCCGAAGAGTTTGGGTTTGAAGTAGAGTTTGTTACCGCGGATTTAAAAGAATCTATTGTAGAGGTTGCAGACGCTCCTGAAGATTTAAAGCCAAGAGCGCCCATTGTAACCGTTATGGGGCATGTGGATCATGGTAAAACCTCTTTACTGGATTTTATTAGGGAAGAAAATGTAATTGCCGGAGAAAGCGGCGGAATTACACAGCATATTGGTGCTTATGGTGTTACCTTAGATAACGGTCAAAAAATAAGTTTTTTAGATACTCCTGGCCACGAAGCTTTTACGGCCATGAGGGCACGTGGAGCGCAAGTTACTGATATTGCAATAATTGTTGTAGCTGCAGATGACGATATTATGCCCCAAACAAAAGAGGCGATTAGTCACGCTCAGGCTGCCGGGGTACCTATTGTATTTGCTATCAATAAAATAGATAAACCTACTGCGAATCCGGATAAAATCAAAGAGGGTCTTGCTCAAATGAATCTTTTAGTAGAAGATTGGGGAGGTAAAATACAATCGCATGATATTTCCGCAAAAACAGGCTTAGGAGTAAAGGAACTTCTTGAAAAAGTACTTTTGGAGGCTGAATTGCTGGAGTTGAAGGCAAATCCCAACAAGCTAGCGTCAGGAACTGTAGTAGAGGCTTTTCTTGATAAAGGCAGGGGTTTTATTTCCACGATATTGGTGCAATCCGGAACATTAAAAATAGGTGATTATGTATTAGCCGGTACGTGTAGCGGGAAAGTAAAGGCCATGCAAGATGAGCGAGGCAATAGTGTCAAAGAAGTCGGTCCTTCCAGCCCTATCTCGATTCTTGGCCTAGATGGTGCGCCGCAGGCGGGGGATAAATTCAATGTACTTGAAGACGAAAGAGAAGCTAAACAGATTGCTACCAAGCGGGCGCAATTAATGAGAGAACAATCAGTGCGTACTCAGCGGCATATCACTTTGGATGAAATCGGAAGACGAATTGCTTTAGGAGATTTCAAAGAATTAAATATTATTTTAAAAGGAGACGTGGATGGTTCTGTGGAGGCATTGACAGATTCTTTCCAAAAATTATCTACACCCGAGATACAGGTAAATATTATACACAAGGCGGTGGGTGCAATTACAGAGTCTGATGTACTTTTGGCATCTGCATCAGACGCTATTATTATTGGATTTAATGTTAGACCAATGGGTAATGCCAAGAGTATTGCCGAAAAGGAGGAAATAGACATTAGGATGTATTCTATTATTTATGATGCTATAAATGATCTTAAGGATGCCATGGAAGGTATGCTCTCTCCTGTAATGAAGGAAGAGATTTCCGGAACAGCGGAAATTCGAGAAACGTTTAAGATTTCTAAAATTGGTACTATTGCCGGCTGTATGGTTACCAATGGTAAAATATTCAGAAACTCCAGAATTCGACTTATTCGGGATGGTGTTGTTGTCTATACAGGAGAACTTTCTTCACTAAAACGATTTAAAGATGATGTGAAAGAAGTTGCGAAAGGATATGACTGCGGTCTACAAATCAAAAATTATAATGATATATTCGAAGGAGATATTGTAGAGGCTTTCCAAGAAGTCGCAGTAAAGAAAAAGTTGAAATAAGCTTATATAGTATAAAAGGAAAATAGAAAAAACGACTTATGAAGTCGTTTTTTCAGGTTTTAGGAGCATCGCTTCCGGATATTTCTTACGAACCTCAATGAGTCCGCGTTCAGCTTCCAGCTTTGTCTTGAATTTGCCAACTCTAACACGATAACTCGGCGATTCAAAATCAATTTTGGAAAACCATTCCGGGAAATCTGTATCAACTTGTTGTTTTATATTTTGAGCCTGTTGAAAAGACCCAAAACCAACTTGAATTCGATAGAAATCAGCATTTTCACTTGTTAATTTATAGATATCTAGTAGTTCGTCAATTTTGTTATCTTGACTAATGGTAATGATACCTTCTTGAGCAACACAAAACCCGGTAAAACATAACATAAACATTGGGATTGCAAACGCTTTAATAGCTAGCTTCATAGTAAAATTAATTGATTAAGCAAAGGTAATTTTTTAAAGAATAAACAAAAGAAATCTTTACTATTTAGAATTATTATAAATTATAAATTATAAATAACTTAACATTTCCCAAATAAAGTCTATGTCGTATTTTTGCCACTAAATTTATAAGACGATAAGCAAATTGATCTCATATCATAATTAATTATCGTGCCAAGATTTCGATAGAAATATGTTTTATATGAAAAAGGTTCAAAACCGCAATCAAATTTCTAAAATTTTAGGTGTCGCCTTAGTAGTTTTCCTACTTTTTTCCATTTCGCTTATCGCCCAGGATGATGCTAGTTCTCCAGAAACTGCTGTAACAGTAGATGAAGCTGCAACTACCGGAGGAGATGCCGCAAAAGGGAAAGCTATTTTTAATCAAAATTGCGCGGCTTGCCATGCTTTGAATAAGAAAATGACAGGTCCTGCTTTGGCAGGGGTTTCTGCAAAGTACGAGAGGGAATGGCTTTATCAGTGGATAAGGAATAGCTCTGCTATGATTAAAGCAGGAGATCCGCAGGCGGTAAAGATTTACAATGAATACAATCAGGCAGCGATGACTGCTTTTCCTACCTTGTCTAACCAGGATATTGATGATATATTGGCATATACGGATGCTCCTCCTCCAACTCCTCAGGTTCCGTCAGGTACAGTGGGTGGGGTTGTGCAGCCGGCAGCATCCTCGGGAATATCTAATGAGGTTATTTTAGGTGCTTTAGTATTGGTGTTTGGACTATTGGTAATGATGCTTATTTTAGTAAACAAGACCTTAAGACGAATAGCTGAGGCTAACGGAGTTCTTGTTGAAAAGGAAAAGTCCGAAAAAGGAACCCCTATCTGGAAAGCATTTGCCCAAAACCAGTTTTTGGTTTTGGTTACTTGTATCTTATTGTTATTGAGTAGTGCATACTTTGCTTATGGATGGATGATGCAGGTGGGTATTGATCAAGGTTATGCTCCTATTCAGCCTATACATTATTCTCATAAAGTTCATGCAGGGGATAATAAAATTGAATGTAAATATTGTCACTCTTCTGCACGTGTATCTAAGCATTCCGGCATACCTTCTTTGAATGTGTGTATGAACTGTCATAAATCCATTTATGAATACAAAGGAAATCCTGAAGGTCCCAGTGCGGAAGATTTAGCTAACGGCTACACCAATGAGTTTTACACTGCTGAGATTAAGAAATTATATAAGGCTGTCGGCTGGGATGAAGAGAACCAAAAATACACAGGGAAGTCCGAACCTGTAAAGTGGGTTAGAATCCACAATTTACCTGATTTCGCCTATTTTAACCATTCACAGCACGTTTCTGTTGCTGGTATTGAATGTCAAACATGTCATGGACCGGTAGAAGAAATGGAAATAATGTACCAATATTCCCCTTTAACCATGGGTTGGTGTATCAATTGTCACAGAGAAACCGATGTACGTGTAGAAGGTAATGCCTATTATGAAAAAATTCATGAGGAATTATCCAAAAAATATGGGGTCGATAAGCTTACTGCTGCACAAATGGGTGGTTTGGAATGTGGCAAGTGTCATTATTAATTGAATAAAAACAGAAGATAATTACAGATACATCGTATGGCATCAAACAAAATATATTGGAAAAACGAAGTGGAGTTAAATCCTGACGATTCCATTGTTGAGGCGCTAAGACAAAACGAATTTATTCAGGAGATTCCCGTAGGGGACTTCTTGGGTAACAAGGATAATTTGGCATCTAGTTCTACCAATAGAAGAGATTTTCTAAAATATGTAGGTTTTAGTACAGTAGCCGCTTCTTTAGCCGCTTGTGAAGGCCCGGTAATAAAATCCATACCTTATGTTGTGCAGCCTGAAAATATTATTCCGGGTGTCTCTAACTATTATGCTACAACCATAGCAGATGGTTATGATTTTGCCAGTATTTTGGTAAAAACACGCGAAGGAAGACCTATTAAAATAGAGAACAATACTGATGCTAGGGTAAATGGTGGGGCAAATGCACGTGTTCAGGCATCTGTATTATCCTTATACGACAGTAAAAGATTGCAGGTTCCCATGCAAAATGGAGAACCCATAGAATGGAGTACGTTAGACAGTGCTGTCAAAGCTAAATTGGGTAGTTTAAAAAATTCCGGGAAGCAAATTGCGCTCTTAACACAAACATATGCCAGTCCATCTACAGATCGATTAATTGCTGAATTTACTCAAGCTTTTGGAAATGTGAATCACGTGGTTTACGATGCCATATCAGAAGAAGCTGCCTTGGCTGCCTTTGAAGCAAAGTATGGTGAAAGAGCTTTGGCAGATTACGATTTTGAAAAAGCAGAAGTAATTGTTTCTTTTGGTGCGGATTTCTTAGCTGATTGGCAAGGAGGTGGTTATGATAGCGGATACTCCAAGGGCCGTATTCCAATTGGTAAAACAAAAGGGCAGGGAAAAATGTCCAAGCATATACAGTTTGAGTCTAATATGTCTTTAACCGGTGCAAATGCCGATGTAAGAATTCCATTAACTCCAACCGAACAAAAAATTGCTTTAGCCAAACTTTACGGTAGGTTAAACAGTGTTTCCGTTGGTGGTGATTTACCGGAGCGAATAGAAAATGCAGTAGAAAGTGCATCAGATCAAATCAAAAAGGCAGGAAGTAATGCCGTTGTGGTAACAGGTTTAAGTGATTTTGATGCGCAACTTGTAGTTTTGGATATTAATGAAACTATACAAAGCAACGCTTTCGACACTATCTCACCAAAATATACAAGACAGGGCAGTGTTGAAAAGCTTAATAAGCTGATTGCCGATATGAAAGCGGGTATTGTAGGAGCATTAATTATAGACGGGGTCAATCCAGCTTATTCCTTACCCAATGCTACTGAATTTTTGGAAGGTTTAGAGCAGGTAGATTTGTCGGTAACTTTTGCAATAAATGATAATGAAACTGCGTATGCCTCGGAATACGTTGCGGCAGCTCCTCATTATCTGGAATCATGGGGAGATACCCAAATTAAAAAAGGTTATTATGGATTAATGCAACCCACCATCAAGGAGTTGTTTGATACAAGACAGTTTCAGACATCATTATTGCAATGGATGGGTAGTGATAAGGCATATTATGAATATATTAAGGAAACCTGGAGCACGCAAATTTTAGGAGATAGTTCATGGAATCAGGCCTTGCATGACGGGGTTTTTTCTACTGTTTTTGCTGCTGCCGAGGTTGAAGACACACTTACCCCATTGCAACCGGTAGTTGCTAATGTGACCACCACGTCAGAAACTACAGACATTTCTATTGTTCCTGTGGCCTCTGCGGTACGGAATCTCTCCGGAACCACTGCTTCCGAAATGGAATTGGTGCTCTACACCAAAGTTGGTATGGGAGACGGATTGCAGGCTAATAATCCTTGGTTACAAGAATTCCCTGATCCAATCTCTAGGGTTTCCTGGGATAATTATCTTACTGTTTCAAAGGCTGATGCTGAAAAATTGGGTTTAAAAAACGAACATGTTGCCAATGGCGGACTTGATGGTAGTTATGTTAAGCTAACCGTAAATGGAGTAGTTATAGATAATGTTCCTGTTATTATTCAACCGGGTCAGGCTGTTGGCTCAGTTGGTCTTGCTTTAGGTTACGGTAGAAAGGCAGGTTTAAAATCAGAAATGCAAACCGGTGTAAATGCTTACGCATTATACCAAGGATTTTCAAATGCCCAACCCGTTACTATAGAAAAAGGTAGTGGAATGCATGAGTTTGCATGTGTTCAACTTCACAAAACTTTAATGGGTAGAGGGGATATTATTAAGGAAACAACCCTTGAAATATTTAATACCAAGGATGCTAAGGAATGGAACATAATTCCACAGGTTTCTTTGAATCATCAAGAAGTTCCTGCTACCTCAGTAGATTTATGGGATAGTTTTGATCGTTCAATCGGGCATCATTTCAATATGTCAATAGATTTAAACGCATGTACCGGTTGTGGAGCTTGTGTTATTGCATGTCATGCGGAAAATAACGTTCCGGTTGTGGGCAAGAAGGAAATTCGTCTTTCCAGAGATATGCATTGGTTGCGAATTGACAGATACTATTCCTCCGAAGAAACTTTTGAAGGAGATAATATTAAAAAAGAAGAATTTGATGGCCTTTACGGTGCTAAAGGTTCCTTAGGAGGTTTTGGAGAACTTGAAAATCCGTCAGCTAATCCACAGGTAGCTTTTCAACCGGTTATGTGTCAACATTGTAACCATGCTCCCTGTGAAACGGTTTGTCCGGTTGCCGCAACTTCACATAGCCGTCAAGGTCAAAATCACATGGCATACAACAGATGTGTAGGAACAAGATACTGCGCTAATAACTGTCCTTACAAAGTGCGTCGTTTCAATTGGTTCTTGTATAATAATAATGATGAATTTGATTATTACATGAATAACGATTTGGGCAAAATGGTTATAAACCCGGATGTTAATGTAAGATCCAGAGGGGTTATGGAAAAATGCTCTTTATGTATTCAAAGAACTCAAAAGACTATTTTGGATGCAAAACGTGATGGACGTGTAATTAAAGATGGGGAGTTCCAAACAGCATGTTCTTCAGCTTGTAGTAATGGAGCCATTATCTTTGGCGATATTAATGATCAGGAAAGTAAAGTGGCAGAATTAAAGGAAAGTGATCGCGTATATCATTTGTTGGAACATGTTGGTACACAGCCCAACGTTTTCTATCATGTAAAGGTGAGGAACACCAACCAATCATAATCAATAATAAAAGGAACGTAACTATAACATAAATTATGGCGTCGCATTACGAAGCACCTATACGAAAACCCCTAGTTCTTGGAGACAAAGGCTACCACGACATTTCTGTGGATATAGCTGCTCCTGTAGAAGGGAGAGCTAATAAACAGTGGTGGATTGTATTTTCCATTGCGTTAGTAGCATTCCTTTGGGGTGTCGGTTGTATTATATACACTATTTCCACAGGTATTGGTGTCTGGGGATTGAATAAAACAGTAGGCTGGGCCTGGGATATTACCAACTTCGTTTGGTGGGTAGGTATTGGCCATGCTGGGACGTTAATATCTGCGGTACTTTTGTTATTCAGACAAAAGTGGAGAATGGCTATTAACCGTTCAGCCGAAGCTATGACGATATTTTCGGTAATACAAGCTGGGCTCTTCCCCGTTATACACATGGGTAGGGTATGGGTTGCTTATTGGGTTTTACCTATTCCCAATCAATTTGGCTCTTTATGGGTAAACTTTAACTCTCCGCTCTTGTGGGACGTTTTTGCAATCTCTACATACCTTTCTGTTTCTTTGGTGTTTTGGTGGACTGGTTTATTGCCGGATTTTGCGATGATTCGGGACAGGGCTGTTAAACCATTTCAAAAGAAAATTTATAGTTTGTTAAGTTTTGGGTGGAGTGGTCGCGCTAAGGACTGGCAGCGTTTTGAAGAAGTTTCGCTGGTACTGGCAGGTTTGGCAACACCTCTGGTACTTTCTGTACACACTATTGTATCATTTGATTTTGCCACATCGGTAATTCCGGGATGGCATACTACCATATTTCCCCCTTACTTTGTGGCAGGAGCTGTTTTCTCCGGATTTGCAATGGTAAATACTTTGTTGATTATTATGCGTAAAGTTTGTAGTTTGGAAGCTTATATTACGGTACAACATATTGAGTTGATGAATATCGTAATTATGATTACAGGGTCTATTGTAGGCTGCGCATATATTACAGAATTATTTATGGCGTGGTACTCCGGTGTTGAATATGAGCAATATGCCTTTTTAAACAGAGCTACAGGACCTTACTGGTGGGCATATTGGGCAATGATGACCTGTAATGTTTTTTCTCCTCAGTTTATGTGGTCTAAGAAGCTCAGAACAAGCATCATGTTTTCGTTCTTTATTTCCATTATAGTTAACATAGGGATGTGGTTTGAGCGGTTTGTAATTATAGTAACTTCTCTGCATAGAGATTACTTACCATCTTCATGGACTATGTTTTCTCCAACATTTGTAGATATTGGTATTTTTATAGGTACTTTAGGGTTCTTCTTTGTGCTTTTCTTATTGTATGCAAGAACCTTTCCTGTAATCGCGCAAGCAGAAGTAAAGTCAATTTTAAAATCCTCAGGAGAACGATATAAGAAACTAAGGGATGCAGGACAGCCTTTATACCATATTAGTCATGCTACACCCGTTCCTGAAAAGGAGATTGTTTCTGTGGAAGCAAGTAAAGAAGATGTTTCTAAACTCTTGGGAACCTTGGGTGTTTTTGATGCTTCAAAGAGCACACCGGACGATTTGAAAAAGGTTAAGGGAATAGGGCCTCAAATGGAACAAACCTTAAACAAAATTGGTATATTCAGTTTCGCTCAGGTTGCAAAAATGACCCAGAAGGAATATGACTTGTTAGACTCTATAACGGGATCATTTCCTGGAAGGGCACAAAGAGATGATTGGGCAGGACAAGCCAAAACCTTAAATAACAAAAAATAGATATGGCATCTAAAGTTATACAGGCGTATTATAATGATGATGACGTGCTAATGCACGCAGTCAAAAAAGTAAAGGCCGCTAAATATCATATAGAAGAAGTGTATTGCCCTTTTCCTGTGCACGGATTGGATAAGGCCATGGGTTTAGCACCAACAAGAATAGCGATTACCTCGTTTATGTATGGTTGTGTAGGGCTTACTGTTGCCATTGTAATGATGAATTTTATAATGATTGAAGACTGGCCGCAGGACATAGGCGGTAAGCCAAGTTTTAGTTATATAGAAAACATGCCGGCTTTTGTGCCAATTATGTTTGAATTGACTGTGTTTTTTGCAGCGCATTTAATGGTGATAACATTTTACTTGAGAAGCAGATTATGGCCCTTTAAAAAGGCTGAAAATCCTGATCCTAGGACAACAGACGACCATTTTGTGATGGAGATTGAGATTCACGATAATGAAAAGGAATTAAAAGAAATCCTTTTGGAGTCAGGTGCAGTAGAGATAAACATTTCAGAAAAGTAGTTGTAGCATTTGCAATGCCCATTAAAGAAAATATTAAACCAATAGATGACGATAATCTGGGTATTACATCTGACCAATTAAAAACAATAATTATTAACAGATGAAAAGTTTAAGTAATATAGGAATTGTAATAGGGTTAGTTTTCATTATTGCTTCTTGTTCACATAAGAATAGCAGAAACGTGGAATACATGCCAAATATGTACTACCCGGTAGGCTATGAGACTTATGGAGAGATTGGTTTTTTACCTAACGGAATGGAAGCAGGTATGCCGGTAGAGAATACTATATCCAGAGGCTGGATGCCTTACGAGTTTGACAATTCACTTGAGGGAAAAGACGCTGCCAAGTTACAACTAAGCCCTCTAGATTCGGTTCAAAAGGATAAAAATTTAGCCGAAGGGATGCAATTATATACGGTTTATTGTGCTATTTGCCATGGAGATAAAGGAGATGGAAAAGGCTATTTGGTGGAACGTGAAAAGATACTAGGAATTCCCAGCTATGCGGATGAAGCACGTAATATCTCTGTTGGAAGTACGTATCATACCATTTATTATGGATTGAATTCAATGGGCTCTTATGCGAGTCAATTAAACACCTCTGAACGGTGGTTGGTTTCGGAGTACGTCATGAAATTAAAAGAAGACTTAACAAAATAATACATAGACCTAAAAATATGTACACTTTTTCAAATAGACTTAAAATTGTTTCGGTTGCTTTAATGATTATAGGGGCATTGGGTATAGGTATTGGTTTTGTTTCGGCACCCAGTACAGTAGAACAAGCAAAGGCAATAACTGCAAGTCATGATGATGGTCATCATGGAAGTTCCCATGAGGTAATGGCCTCAGATGCCCACGGTGAAGCAATAGGTCATAACAGTTCGCATGACGAACATTTACTACATCAACTACAAAACAGGCCTTGGGCCGCTTTGTATGTTGCTGCCTTCTTTTTTATGATGATAGCCTTGGGAACTTTGGCATTTTATGCTATTCAAAGAGCTGCCCAAGCTGGGTGGTCACCGCTTTTATTTAGGGTAATGGAAGGTATTACAGCTTACTTAATTCCGGGCGGCATATTGGTTTTTGTAATATTAGTTTGTTCTGTTTTGCATTTCAATCATTTGTTTGTTTGGATGGATAGTGAGGTTGTTGCGCATGACAGGCTTTTACAAGGAAAATCCGGATACTTAAATGGAACTTTCTTTTTAATTAGAGCTGCGTTCTTTTTAGGCGGGTGGATACTTTATCGCGAGTTTTCCAGAAAGTTTTCTCTAGCTCAAGATAATGCCACTGATGATAGTAATTTTAAAAAGAATTTTAGAATTTCTGCAGGATTTTTGGTATTCTATTTGGTAACTGAATCCATGATGTCATGGGACTGGATTATGAGCGTTGATCCGCATTGGTTCAGCACTTTGTTTGGGTGGTATGTATTTGCCAGTATGTTCGTTTCGGGCATAACCGTGATCGCTATTGTAACCATTTATTTAAAGTCAAAAGGCTATTTAGAACAAGTAAATAACAGTCACATTCACGATTTGGCTAAGTTTATGTTTGGAATAAGCATTTTCTGGACTTACCTGTGGTTCTCTCAATTTATGCTTATTTGGTACTCCAATATCCCGGAAGAGGTAACTTATTTTGTAACTCGCATAGAAGATTATAAACTACCATTTTTTGGAATGGTGGTTATGAATTTTGTTTTCCCATTCCTCATTCTTATGAATAGTGATTTTAAAAGGGTTAACTGGTTTGTAATTATGGCTGGAATTGTTATTCTTGTCGGGCATTACATAGATATTTTTAACATGATAATGCCTGCTACTGTTGGAGATCAATGGTTTATTGGCATCCCTGAGATTGGAGCCGTTTTGTTTTTTGCCGGATTATTTATTTTTTGGGTTTTTAGGGCGCTATCAAAAGCACCATTGCAACCAAAAAGAAATCCGTTTATTGAAGAAAGTCGGCGTTTTCATTATTAATAATATTTAGTTTAAAAGCATAACAGAAGATACAATGACTGCACTCTTAACCATAGCTGTTTTAGTATTAGTGGCAATTGCGATTTGGCAGATGACCAAGATTTTTGAATTGTCCCAAATTAAAGCAGATGATTCCCAAATAGCTAACGATACAGATAATCGCTATAACGGTTATTTGATGTTCGCGTTCTTAATTTTTCTTTACGGAATTACCATATTTAGTTTTTGGAAATATTCTAAGTTTTTGTTGCCAGAAGCGGCTTCAGAGCATGGAGGGGAGTATGATACCTTAATGGTGGTTTCATTTGTAATTATCTTTATTGTACAGACGCTTACCCAAGCTTTGTTACACTATTTTGGATACAAGTACAGAGGTGTAAAAGGAAAGAAAGCGCTTTTTTATGCAGATAATGATAGATTGGAGTTTATATGGACAATTATTCCTGTAATCGTCTTAGCAGGATTAATCCTGTGGGGACTTTACACATGGACCAATATCATGGATATCAATGATGATGACGATCCCTTAATTGTGGAGTTATATGCCCAACAGTTTAACTGGACGGCAAGATACGGCGGTGAAGATAATGTTTTGGGAGAGGCTCATGTTAGAATGATTGATTTGGACAAAGCTAATGTTCTAGGGTTAGATGAAGCAGACCCCAACGCATCAGATGATATTATTGTAAAAGAACTTCATTTGCCGGTAGGTAGAAAGGTAAATTTTATGATGCGTTCACAAGACGTTTTACATTCGGCATACATGCCACATTTTAGAGCGCAAATGAATTGTGTACCCGGAATGATTACTCAGTTTTCTTTCACGCCAACTATTACTACTGAGGAGATGAGGAGAAACCCGGATGTTTTGGATAAAGTTAAAAGAACAAACGCTATTCGTGCAGAAAGAGCTGCAGCAGGTGAAGACAATTCAGATCCCTGGGAATATGATTTCCTTTTGTTATGCAACAAAATATGTGGAAAATCGCATTATAATATGCAGATGAAGATTATTGTGGAGACGGAGGAAGAGTACAATAAGTGGATTGCCAGTCAACAGACCTTTGGTCAAACCATGGCACCCGCTGAATAAACTTGGCTATATAAAGAAAATTAATAATATTAAACATTAAGACTATGTCTTCAGCTACGAATCATCACGAGGAAGATCATTCACATGATCATGGACATCATCATAAGGAAACTTTTGTAACGAAATACATATTTAGTCAAGATCATAAAATGATATCAAAGCAGTATCTGGTTACTGGTTTGATAATGGGTTTTGTTGGCATTGCAATGTCACTTTTATTTCGCATGCAATTAGCATGGCCAGGACAATCTTTCCCCATCTTTGAGACTTTGCTAGGTAAGTGGGCACCGGGAGGTGTAATGGATGCAGACGTTTATTTGGCATTGGTGACAATACATGGAACTATTATGGTATTTTTTGTGTTAACTGCCGGTTTAAGCGGAACCTTCAGTAATCTGCTAATACCACTTCAAATTGGCGCCAGAGATATGGCTTCAGGATTTTTAAACATGGTTTCTTATTGGTTATTTTTCCTGTCATCTGTTATCATGATTATTTCCCTATTTGTCGAAGCTGGTCCTGCTTCTGCCGGATGGACGGTTTATCCTCCATTAAGTGCGCTTCCAATGGCACAGGCAGGTTCAGGAATGGGAATGACTTTATGGCTGGTATCAATGGCCATATTTATAGCGTCTTCTTTACTTGGTTCATTGAATTATATTGTGACAGTAATTAATTTGCGAACAAAGGGGATGTCTATGACACGATTACCATTAACAATTTGGGCCTTTTTTGTTACGGCTATAATTGGAGTAATATCATTCCCTGTTTTGTTATCCGCTGCCTTACTCCTAATTATGGATAGAAGTTTTGGCACATCTTTCTTTTTATCCGATATTTTTATTCAAGGAGAAGTATTACACTATCAAGGAGGCTCACCGGTTCTATATGAACACCTATTTTGGTTCTTAGGTCACCCTGAAGTGTATATTGTATTGTTGCCGGCTTTGGGCATTACCTCTGAGGTTATGTCAACTAATGCACGTAAACCAATTTTTGGTTATCGAGCCATGATTGCTTCAATTTTGGCCATAGCATTTTTGTCTACAATAGTATGGGGTCACCACATGTTTATCTCCGGGATGAATCCTTTTTTAGGTTCGGTGTTTACGTTTACAACCTTACTGATCGCTATTCCTTCTGCGGTGAAAGCTTTTAACTATATTACAACATTATGGAAAGGTAATTTGCAATTAAATCCGGCAATGTTGTTCTCCATTGGTTTGGTTTCTACCTTTATTTCTGGTGGTTTAACAGGTATTATTCTAGGAGACAGTACTTTGGACATTAATGTCCAC
Organism: Arenibacter sp.; assembly: GCA_041747755.1. Lineage (GTDB taxonomy): Bacteria > Bacteroidota > Bacteroidia > Flavobacteriales > Flavobacteriaceae > Aurantibrevibacter. The sequence continues at coordinate 26,304 of JBGTEN010000069.1, forward strand.
GATACGTATTTTGTAGTTGCTCACTTTCACTTAGTAATGGGTATATCCGCTTTGTACGGTCTTTTTGCTGGAGTATACCACTGGTTCCCTAAAATGTACGGCCGAATGTTGAATAAGAATTTGGGTTACATACACTTTTGGGTAACTGCCGTGTGCGCTTATGGAGTGTTTTTCCCAATGCATTTTGTTGGAATGGCAGGGGTGCCAAGAAGGTATTATCAAAATACCGCTTTTCCCATGTTCGATGAGTTGAGCAATGTACAGGTGTTAATGACCACTTTTGCAATTATTGCAGGAGCTGCTCAGTTAGTTTTCTTATATAATTTTATATACAGTATTTTCTATGGGAAAAAGACAGTACAAAATCCATGGAGCTCCAACACCTTGGAATGGACTGCCCCTGTTGAGCATATGCATGGAAACTGGCCGGGAGAAATTCCACATGTACACCGATGGCCATACGATTATAGTAAAACCTTCGAAAATGGTGAGTATATTATTGCTGGACAGGATTTTGTTCCTCAGACAGTACCATTGTTAGAAGGGGAAGAGGAAATGAATCATTAGAAAGAGATTAAAAAATTTTAGCCCATCTTGCGACGTGTATATTACGTTACAAGATGGGTTTTTGTTTTGTAAAAAGTTAAAGCAAGTAATAATGTAACTTTTTTGTAATACATTTAAATTTCATATCAGAGTTTAATAAATAATACTATACGTTGTGAAAAATATATTGGTCGTCGTGGGTTTATTATTTTGTTTTCAAGTTTATTCTCAGAGAAAACCCAATATTAAGGGAAATAGAAATGTGACCGAGGTCCGGGAAGAATTGCCCGCTTTTGATAAAATTGAACTAATAGACAATTTAGAGGTTTTTGTTGAAGGTGCATCATCTAACGCTTATACAATTTCGGGAGACGATAATTTAATAGATATCCTAAAATTTAAAGTAGAAGATCGTACGTTATTAATTAGTTCTTTTTATAATATTACTTCCAAAAAGAGGTTAGAAATTACAATTTATTGTAATGAACTTGTTACCCTTTCCTTGCAAGACGGGACATTAAAGACCAGAGGTAGTTTATCTGCCGATAGATTAGATATTACCGCATCCGGTTATGCTAAAATGGAGCTGAACGCAAAGGCCGGACTATTAAATCTACATATGGAAGGAAATAGTTCGGGAGATTTTAATTTTGAAAGTGATTCTTTGAATATTAATCTAACGGATAAGGTTGATGCCAGAATTTTTTCAATAGGAGAAAGAAATACCGTGGAATTGAAAAAGAATGCATCAGCACGTTTGGAGGGAACTACAGCCATTTTGCAGGCAACTGTTTATGGAGGAGCTAAATTAAAAGCAGAGCGACTGGAAGCGAATACGATCGAAGCTACTGTGCAAGAATCTACTACGGCATGGTTATTTGCTGTAGAAGAATTTAAACTTTCTTCCAGAGGTTCTGCACGTACTTATCTCCATGGCAGTCCCCAAATAACCATTTCGGAATTCCTAAACACCTCAGAACTACTAAAACGTTAGGATTTCCTTGCAATAGGAGCAGTGATACAATGTTCTGGGATTCCAAAGCCATCTACCAGAACACCAATATGCGGGCGAAGTTCAGTACAAAGTCGTTCTACACGTTGCCGTATTGCTTTTGATTTTGTACTACCAATATAACCTTGTTCCAAAAACCAGGAAGCATCATTTCGAATTTGGTGTAAGGCATACAAGGAACCTAATTTTTGAAAGAGTTCGCGGTACTTTACATCTGGCATTTTTTCTACATAGTCCATAAACGTTTGGTAAGCAAGTTCTTCACTATAGGCCTTACCCAAGGTTAACAGGTGAGACTGAACTTTTAAAAAAGCCTGATAGGAGGGAACGCCTTTTTTTATATAGTCGCGTATACGCATTGCAATAGTATAAGTTAGTCTTCGGGTTCTATAATCGAATGCATGTTTGTGAAATTTGGGATTGTACAAATGAGCACTGTCAGTTTTATTTGCATAGACAGGATTAACAGTAACCAATTTATCATTTATTTGGTTACCTAAGAGTTTCAAAACCGCAGCAAAACCTGCACTATTGAATTCTGACTGAAAATCAGATAGAACCCCTTTAGCGGCCAATTGCAATAGCACTGTATTGTCGCCTTCAAAAGTGGTGAAGATATCTACATCTCCTTTTAAATCGGCAATACGGTTTTCTAATAAATACCCTTTTCCACCACAAGCCTCACGACATTCCTGTATGGTATCATTTGCAAACCAAGTAATAATTGCCTTTAATCCGGCAACCTGCGTCTCAATTTGTCGCTTATCCGTTACGGAGCTATCACTGTAGACTTTCATTATCTTGTCTAAAGTAATATGGTATACATAGGCATCCGCAATTCTAGTAGTCAGTCGCAATTGGTGAGAGGGGTAATCCATAATCAAATCTTCTTGTACTCGCACTCCATCATTAAATTGTCTTCTTTCCAGAGCATACCTAACAGCAATCGACAAGGCCATTTTTGAGCCGCTTAAAGCTCCTTTGGCAACGCATATTCGGCCACCCACTAAGGTGCCTAACATTGTAAAAAATCGTTTGTTCGGATTTTCTATAGAGGAATGGTAACTACCATCTTCTTTAATGTCACCATATTTATTTAGTAAGTTTTCTCTGGGAACTGCAACCTGATGAAACCAAATTTTTCCATTATCAACGCCATTAAGACCTAATTTATAACCATTATCCTCAATGGTTATTCCTTTTAATACCTGATGTTTTTCATTGCGGATGGGTACGAGAATGGCGTGTACCCCTTCGTTTTTCCCATTCACGATTAATTGGGCAAAAACAGACGCCATAGTCGCATGGAGCGCATTTCCGATATACTCTTTGTTATCTTCTTCCCCGGGGGTATGAATTATAATTTTATTAGTCTCGGGATCATAAGTAGCCGTGGTTTTAATACCTCTAACATTAGAACCATGTCCGGTTTCGGTCATGGCAAAACAGCCCAGAAGTTTTGCGGCACCTGTATTCCTTAAATAAAGGTCATGATGTTTCTTGGTTCCCAATTTTTGGATACTACCCCCAAAAAGGCCAAATTGAACACCAAACTTAATGGTTAGGCTACCATCCACATACATTAGATTTTCAAAAATTGACGCATATAAAGGCATGTCTCCTACTCCACCATAAGCTTCAGGATAAGCAATAGCGCCAATACCCTTTTTTGCCAAGTAAAGCAATTGCTCTAAAACTTTTTCCCGAAACTCTTCTTTATTGGTTTGTATTCCCCAGTTAAAAACGGAATTTGATATCAGTGCTCTAAAGGAGTCAATATGTTTAGTATTATTACCTTTTAAGATGGTATCAATATCAGATGCGCTATAAAGATTTGACTCTTTTTCATGTATTACTTCTACCTCAAATAAATGATTATAGTGGTTAGGCTGTATTCCCAGATTAACCTCAATGTGGCTTAATTGATTGTTAAAAGGACATTCAGTTTTATAATGACAAACTAAATTTTGACTGAAGGTAGCCAACGGATATATATGACTCTCTATCAGTTTTACACCTGAATTCGTAATAAGTTGTTTCCATTTCTTTTGTTCTTCGTTGGTTGGAGGAACTTTTTTGTTTAGCCAAGACATTAAGGTAGTCTTATCGCTGCTTGAAAGTGAGTTATCTTCCTTTAAATTATTTTGAATTACTGTAATCTCGGATGCAGAAAGCAGGTCATCTGACCAAATCACATAGAAGAAAGGGATATATTGCAGAATGCCTGCGGAATAACCGGGTGTATTCATTCGTTCAATTTACAAAAATTAAAGCAAAATTACCCGCTTCATTTTACAAGATCTGTTTTTTACCGTAATACTTTCTAGGCTTATTTTCTACTTGAATAACTGGTTCATTTTATAGTATCTTTGTTAGGATATGAATGAAAATCTCGACCCCACCACCAACAATTTTTCTTCGGAAGATCTTGACATTGAAAGAGTCCTGAGACCAATTACTTTTGATGATTTTGCAGGTCAGGAACAGGTATTAGAAAACTTAAAAGTATTTGTACAAGCTGCTAACTTAAGAAGTGAGGCTTTAGATCATACGCTTTTTCATGGTCCCCCCGGACTTGGCAAAACTACACTTGCTCATATTTTGGCTAATGAATTGGGGGTAGGGATTAAAATTACCTCGGGTCCTGTATTGGATAAACCCGGAGATTTGGCCGGGTTGTTGACCAACCTACAAGAAAGGGACGTTTTATTTATAGATGAGATTCATAGACTTAGTCCGATTGTAGAGGAATATTTATACTCTGCCATGGAGGATTACAAAATAGACATCATGATAGAAACCGGTCCCAACGCAAGATCGGTTCAAATTAATTTAAACCCATTTACGCTTATAGGAGCCACCACACGCTCCGGATTACTGACTTCCCCAATGAGAGCACGTTTTGGCATTCAAAGCAGACTACAATATTATTCCACTGAACTGTTATCTACTATAGTACAACGTAGTGCCGAGATTCTAAAAATGCCGATTACTGAAGAGGCGGCATTGGAAATTGCCGGAAGAAGTAGAGGTACCCCTAGAATTTGCAATGCACTTTTAAGACGTGTTCGGGATTTTGCACAAATTAAAGGCAATGGTAGGATTGATATTGAAATATCAAGATTTGGGCTAAAGGCTTTAAATGTTGATTCCTATGGTTTGGACGAGATGGACAACAAAATATTGAGCACCTTAATAGACAAATTTAACGGTGGTCCGGTTGGGATTACTACACTGGCGACAGCAGTCTCTGAAAGTGCGGAAACTATAGAGGAGGTTTACGAACCTTTTTTGATTCAACAAGGTTTTATTATGCGTACACCAAGAGGCAGAGAGGTGACAGAATTGGCTTATCGGCATTTGGGTAAAATCAAAGGAGGAATTCAGCCCGGGCTATTTTAGAACAACTTACCAAAAACAACTTACGCCAATGAATGTTCTAGCTAAAGCCAAAACCCACAAACATAATATGGCAATCAGCATGCAAAAAGAATTGGTTTCTATTTCTCAATTAACTGTATTTCGTAATCGGGAGCGTATATTAAAAAATCCATTACCCTTTCACAATGAAAATTTTGAACAACACGGGGATACTTTTTTGGTTAATATAGGCTTTGGGAATAAAGTGGTTTTTACCAGAAGTGCGAAAATCATCAACCATATACTTCAAAAAAATCATAAGAATTACAATAAATCTTCCTTACAAACCAAGGATTTAGCCAAGTATATTGGAGATGGCCTACTTACGTCTAACGGAGAATTTTGGCGTAAACACCGCAGAATGGTGCAACCTGCATTTCATAAGAAGAAATTAGAGGGACTGTTATTAATTATGCACGGGGCAATTGTGCAAGAGCTAAGTGGCATTAAGTCAGATACCGAGCAAGACATTTTTCCGATTATGGGCGATTTGGCATTTCAAGTAGTTGCTCAATCACTTTTTAGTACAGCAGGCATTCGCTCCAGAATGCGTAAACTTCAAAATATAACAGAAACCAATCAGAAAATGCTAATTAAAGAAATGAGGCAACCCTACCTCAAATGGTGGTTTCAAATAAAAGGGGATATTAATAAACATTTGGAGTTTTCCAAAGAAGCGCAGACACTTCTAAATACCATAATTCAGGAACGAATAGATTCAGATGTCGACAAGGATGATTTGTTAGATATGCTTTTAAAAGCGAAATATGAAGATGGTACCGGAATGTCCAGAAAGCAACTGATAGATGAAGTATTGATTCTCTTTACGGCTGGCCATGAAACTACTGCAAATGCCCTGAGTTTCACTCTGTTTCTTTTGGCAAAACACACGGCGGTCCAGGAAAAGTTGTATCAAGAAATTAAAGATGCAGATTTTAATCATAATGATATGATGGAACTTCTTGGGAATCTAAATTTTACCAAACAATGCATAGAAGAAGCCATGCGCTTGTATCCCCCGGTATATGTTATTGATCGGGTTAGTTTGAAAGATGATATGATAGACGGTTACAATTTTAAAAAGAAAACCATTTGGTTAATGAGTATGTATGAACTTCACAGGCATGCAGATTTTTGGGACCAACCCAATGAATTTATCCCTGAACGTTTTGATCTAAGCACAAAAAAGGATAATTCAGACTACTACTTTCCTTTTGGAGCAGGTCCAAGAATGTGTGTCGGTAACAACTTCGCAATGTATGAAATGATAATGACTATAACCGAGATTATAAAGAAGTACAAGCTTACTACTCCCTATGATTCTGTTGAAATAAATCCACTAATTTCCTTAAAACCCAAAGAGGTTAAAATAAAGTTTGTTTTGCGATAAGGATGGTGTCCACGGGGTATAGATATTCGCAATTAATTAAAACAGAAGCTAAGCGACTGGGCTTTTTATCTTGTGGAATTTCCAAAGCTGATTTTTTAGAAGAGGAAGCACCTCGTTTGGAAAAATGGTTAAAACAAAATAGGCACGGAGAAATGACCTATATGGAAAATCATTTCGATAAGCGGTTAGATCCACGTTTGTTAGTGGATGGGGCTAAATCAGTCATTTCGTTATTGTTAAATTATTATCCCACAGAAACTCAAAACTCGGAGTCCTATAAAATTTCGAAATACGCTTATGGGGAGGATTACCATCATGTCATAAAATTGAAATTAAGAGAATTGCATGAATTTATAATAGAAGCAATTGGGGATGTGCAAGGGAGAGCTTTTGTAGATTCTGCTCCTGTTTTGGATAAGGCGTGGGCTGCCAAAAGTGGATTGGGGTGGATTGGAAAACACAGCAACTTGCTAACCCAACAAGTAGGTTCTTTTTATTTTATTGCTGAACTGATTGTGGATCTGGATTTGGAATATGACAGTCCTGTTACCAATCATTGTGGAACTTGTACCGCTTGTATTGATGCTTGTCCCACCCAAGCGATAGTAGAACCCTACGTTGTAGACGGTAGTAAATGCATCTCCTATTTTACAATTGAACTAAAAAATGAGATTCCTTATGAGTTTCAAGGAAAGTTTGATGACTGGATGTTTGGATGTGATATATGTCAGGATATCTGTCCTTGGAATCGTTTTTCAAAACCCCACCAAGAGCCTTTGTTTAATGCTAAGCCGGAATTACTTTCAATGTCCAAAAAAGATTGGGAAGAAATTACCGAAGATGTGTTTAAAAAAGTCTTTCACAAATCTGCTGTACAACGAACCAAATTTTCAGGATTAAAACGGAATATTGAATTTTTGAAATAGCCTTGTCAAAAGAACATCTATTACAGGGATAAGTTTGAAAGAGATTAAAAAAGTTTAAGTACAAAAGGACTTCACAGGATTTCAAATAAATAGTTTTGAGGAATTAAAACTTCCTGTTGATATAGATTTGGGAGAGCTAAAACAAGGAGCGCTTCTCTCTTATTTTCTTATAATATTCTTTTCGAAATTTTCTAGTATGTTGAAATCGTTTTCGTAAAAAAAACTTGCCAAAAACTATAGAAGATTCTATTGTAACTACTATTTGTTTTATATTAGAATTAAATTAACCACCAAAAAATTGCGAGAATATGAAAATTACCAAACCCCAATTGAGTTTTTGGCAAATCTGGAATATGAATGTTGGTTTTTTGGGAATTCAATACAGTTTTGGATTACAACAAACGGCAATCAATCCTATTTTTTTGTTTTTAGGGGCCGCTGAAGAAATGTTACCAATTCTAAACATAGCTGGTCCTGTCACAGGATTTGTTATTCAACCCATAGTAGGTGCAATTTCAGATAAAACATGGTCTCCTAAATGGGGAAGACGAAAGCCGTTTTTTTTAATTGGAGCTATCATAGGCAGTCTTTGTTTATTTGCTTTTCCTTTGAGTCCAGTGCTTTGGTTTGCAGTACTTCTTTTATGGATTTTGGACATAGGTAATAATATGGCCATGGAACCCTATAGGGCTTTTGTGGGGGATAAATTACCCGAGAACCAACTTAGTTTAGGATATCAGATGCAGAGTCTTTTTGTAGGTGCCGGCATATTACTCGCAACCTCTTCCATATTTTTATTTCAAGATTGGTTTGGCTCCGGGGAGGCAATAGAAGCTGTCGGGACTATTCCGAAATGGTTATATTATTCTTTTTTCATAGGAGCAGTACTTTCGGTCACCACCATTTTATGGTCCGTACTCAAAACACCAGAAATACCGCCATCTGATGCTCAATTAAAAGAAATCCAAGAACAAAACGCCTTGCCATTGAAAGAACGGTTAAAAATTCCCATTATTGAAATTATTAGTGCTATAAAAGATATGCCAAAATTCATGTGGAAATTATCATTGGTTTATCTCTTTCAATGGTATGCACTTTTTGTTTATTGGCAATTTATTGTTCCTTTATTACGCGTTACTATGGAGATGGATACATCAAGTGCGGCTGCCCAATCAGCCAAAATGAGCACTACATATAACATCGTCACAATGGTTGTTGCTCTTGGCCTTGTGCCTTTAACTTTGAAATACGGAGGTAAAATTGTATATGTGTTAAGTTTGCTAGGAACCGGAATAGCTCTCTTAATTATCCCTTATATCAATGACCCACTTTATATTTTGTTCCCTATGATCCTTTTTGGTATTGGCTGGGCAGCAATGATGGGAATCCCCTATACCATGGTTTCTAAAATTGTGAAACAGGAAAGAAGAGGAGTGTACATGGGAATTTTGAACATGATGATTGTGGTACCTATGGGTATACAAACCTTAAGTTTCGGACCTATTTTCAAGTACTTTTTAAATGGAAATGCTGTGAATGCAATTTTATTTGGGGGAGTATTTTTTATCATAGCCGGATTAATGGCATTACGGCTTAACGTGCAGCAGGCTAAACAAGAGATACAATAACGCTTATAGACCTTAGTTTTGCTCCTTAAAAGCTTCAATACTATTTTAATTAAGACAGCCTTGTTTCTTTTACATAGAATAACTATAAATTTGCACATTGAAATTCCATTGATATGAGCAAATATTCAAAAAGAAGGGAAGCATTAATTTATCACGCAAAGCCTCAACCCGGAAAAATAAAGATAGTACCAACCAAGCCATACGCCACACAGCGAGACCTAGGACTTGCGTATTCTCCCGGTGTTGCAGAGCCCTGTTTGGAAATAGCCAAAAACAAAGAAAACGTCTATAAATATACCGCTAAAGGTAATTTGGTGGCAGTAATTTCTAATGGCACAGCAGTGTTGGGATTGGGAGATATTGGACCCGAGGCATCAAAACCAGTAATGGAAGGGAAATGTCTTTTATTTAAAATATTTGCCGATATTGACGCAATTGATATAGAGCTGGATACCAAAGATATAGATAAGTTTATAGAGACAGTTAAGACCATTGCTCCTACTTTTGGCGGAATTAATCTTGAAGATATTAAAGCCCCTGAGGCCTTTGAAATTGAAAGAAGATTAAAAGAAGAGTTAGATATTCCTGTAATGCATGATGATCAACATGGTACTGCCATTATCTCTGCTGCTGCACTTTTAAATGCCCTAGAAATTGCAAAGAAGAAAATAGATCAAGTGCGCATTGTCATAAGTGGGGCAGGGGCAGCTGCTGTTTCCTGTACGCGATTGTATAAGGCATTTGGGGCACTGCCTGAAAATATTGTAATGCTGGACAGTAAAGGGGTAATCCGTAAAGACGCAGCGAATCTTTCAAAGGAAAAAGCTGAATTTGCCACAGACCGGAAAATAGATACTTTAGAAGAGGCCATGGTAGATGCAGATGTTTTTATTGGTCTTTCTATTGCAGATATTGTTACACCCCAAATGCTACTTTCCATGGCTAAGAAGCCAATTGTTTTTGCCATGGCAAATCCGGATCCGGAAATAGATTATGAGCTAGCCTGCCGGACAAGAGAGGATATTATTATGGCTACAGGACGCTCTGATCATCCCAATCAGGTAAACAATGTATTAGGATTCCCATTCATATTCAGAGGAGCATTGGATGTTAGGGCAACCAAAATTAATGAGGAAATGAAAATGGCAGCCGTAATGGCTTTGGCTAAACTTACAAAAGAACCTGTTCCTGAACAAGTTAATATAGCTTATGGGGAAACGAGATTGGCTTTCAACAAGGATTATATCATCCCAAAACCTTTTGATCCTCGGCTTATTTCAAACATACCTCCCGCTGTTGCAAAAGCGGCAATGGATAGTGGTGTAGCACGGTTTCCAATTGAGAATTGGGAAAAATATAAAGAAGAGCTGTTGCAAAGATCCGGGAATGACAATAAAATAGTCCGATTGCTTTTAAATAGAGCCAAAACAAGTCCGAAAAAAATTGTTTTTGCAGAGGCAGATCATTTGGATGTCCTAAAAGCAGCCCAAATTGTACATGAGGAGGGCATTGCAGAGCCTATTTTATTGGGAAATAAAGAGATAATTTCCGAACTTAAAAAAGAATTGGACTTTGAAGCGAATGTTTTGATTATTGATCCCAATGATGATGCTACCAACGATAAGCGAACCCATTACGCAACCAAATATTGGGAAACCAGAAGAAGGAATGGAGCAACCCTATATAGTGCTAAAATAAAAATGCGAGAACGCAATTATTTCGGCGCTATGATGGTCATGGAAGGAGATGCTGATGGAATGATTTCAGGATACTCACGGGCTTATCCAACCGTTGTGAAACCAATATTTGAGGTTATTGGAAGAGCTACAAACGTTAAACGAGTTTCTACTGTTCATATTATGATTACAGAGCGGGGACCTTTGTTTTTGGCAGATACTTCCATAAACATAGACCCAAGCTCTGAAGAGATTGCAGAGATAGCTCAAATGGCTGCAAATGTGGCCATTACATTTGGTTTTGATCCTGTAATAGCTTTATTATCTTATGCTAACTTTGGCTCATCAAACCATCCACATGCTGTTAAAGTAAGGGATGCGGTAAAAATTTTGCATGCCAATAATCCCGATTTGGTGGTTGATGGTGAAATACAAACCGACTTTGCACTGAATGAGGAACTTCACCAAAGTAAATTCCCATTTTCCAAGTTGGCAGGTAAAAAAGTGAATACCCTAATTTTCCCAAATCTGGAAGCGGCAAACATTACTTATAAGCTATTAAAAGAATTGAATAGGGCAGATTCTATTGGTCCTATAATGGTAGGCCTTAGAAAGTCAGTTCACATTCTTCAACTAGGCGCAAGTGTAGATGAAATTGTTAATATGACGGCGGTAGCTGTGATTGATGCGCAAGAACGTGAGAAAAGGAAAAAGACAAAATTGGCCACAAATTAAATAAGGTCTCCCATGCTTACGCATTTGAAAGGAAAATTGGTTGAAAAAAGCCCTACACATGTTGTGATTGAATGTCACGGAGTAGGGTATTTTGTGAATATTTCGTTACATACATTTTCTAAAATTGGAGATGACGAAAACCTTCAACTCTATACCCACCTTCAAATTAAGGAAGATGCACATACTTTATTCGGATTTGTAGAGAAATCAGAGAGAGAAATTTTTAGACTGTTATTGTCGGTTTCAGGAATAGGTGCAAGTATTGCCAGAACTATGTTATCCTCTATTTCCCCAACTCAAATTAGGGATGCAATTGCTACTGAAAATGTGGCCACAATACAGGCTATTAAAGGGATTGGGGTCAAAACTGCCCAGAGGGTAATTATTGATCTCAAAGACAAGGTATTGAAAGTGGCTGAAATTGGCGAAGTTTCCCACATGTCAAACAATACAAATAAGGAAGAAGCGTTATCTGCTTTAGAGGTGCTGGGATTTGTCCGAAAGCATGCCGAAAAGGTAGTTGACAAGGTCTTAATTCAAGATGCTTCTATAAGCGCAGAGAACATTATAAAACTGGCGCTGAAAAATTTGTAATAAGTTTGAAAACAGGGGCAAAATCATTTCTTAAATCAACATTTAAGCTTACTCTCTTTTTTATCATTTTTCTTGGTGCGGTTGAGACTTCTTTCGCTCAAGAGACTGATGAAGAAGTTCAGGAAGAACAGGAAATAGATTCCCTGCAAACTGGTGTTGCCTTAGGTAGATTAGCAATGCCAAATCCCAAAAGTGTAGTTTCCAAATACACTTATGATCCCACATTAGACCGATATGTTTTTACTGAAAGTGTTGGTGAATATAATATCAATTATCCTATAATTCTTACTCCCGAACAATATACGGAGTTGGTGAAAAGAGAAGGTATAAAATCCTACTTTAAGGAAAAATCGGATGCTTATTCGGGCAAGAAAGAGGGAAGTCAGGATGCCAGAAAGAATCTCTTGCCAAATTTTTATGTTAATAATAGCTTTTTTGAATCCGTTTTTGGAGGCAATACCATCGAGGTAATACCTCAGGGCTCTGTAGCCATGGATCTGGGAATTATATGGCAAAAAAATGATAACCCCGCACTCTCTCCAAGAAACCGTACCAATTTGTCTTTTGACTTTGATCAGCGTATTAGTCTTAGTATGCTTGGTAAAATTGGAGAACGACTCCAAGTAACAGCCAATTATGATACTGAGGCCACTTTTGACTTTCAAAATCTGGTTAAACTGGATTATACACCTACCGAAGATGATATCATTCAAAAGATAGAAATTGGGAATGTTAACATGCCTTTGAATAGCTCTTTAATAACCGGCGCTCAAAGTTTGTTTGGGGTTAAAACACAATTACAATTTGGAAAGACCACGGTTACCGCAGTTTTCTCTGAACAACGCTCTCAGAACAATACAGTAGTCGCCCAAGGGGGAGGGACAGTAAATGAATTTGAGCTAAGGGCTCAGGATTATGATGAAGACAGGCATTTCTTTTTATCGCAATATTTTCGAGATAATTATGATGCCGCTTTAGAAAACTATCCATATATCCGTAGCCAGATCCAAATAACCCGCCTGGAAGTTTGGGTTACAAATAGGAGTCAACAAACTCTGAATGTAAGGAATGTGGTTGCAATTCAAGACTTAGGAGAGGCGTTGGAAAATAAAACCAGAATTGGAAGACTTAACGGAAATCCTCCGGGATTCTTTAATTTTTCTGCAGCTGGTAATCTTCCACGAAATAATGCAAATGATTATGATCCCGGGGCTATAGGCTCTGGTGCACTTACGCAAAGTGTTCGGGATATTGCTACAGTAGATAATGGTTTTAACATTCCGGGTTATCCTGTAAACCAAGGGTTTGATTATGCCATTTTGGAGAACGCAAGAAAATTGGAACAAAGCAGAGATTATAGGTTAAATACGCAACTAGGTTACATATCCCTAAACCAAAGACTAAGCAATGATGAGGTTTTGGCTGTAGCCTTTCAATATACTTTTAATGGCGAAGTATATCAGGTTGGTGAATTTGCCAATGGGGGTCTGGATGCTACCACGGTTTCTCCGGGAATAGACAATCCCATAATCAATAATAATACACTTATTTTAAAATTACTAAAAAGTAATATTACTAATGTGCAGGATCCTATCTGGGATTTAATGATGAAAAATATTTATGCTACAGGGGCATTTCAGTTAAGCCAAGAAGATTTTAAGCTAAACATTCTTTACACGGATCCTACACCTAGAAATTATATTACTCCCGTCGACAATTCACCCGGAGCCGGGTGGCCCAATGTCCCAAAACCATTGGAGGAGCGCATACTGTTGGATGTTTTTAATCTGGACCGATTAAATGTTTATAATGATTTACAACCCGGGGGAGATGGGTTTTTTGATTTTATACCAGGTATTACGGTAGATACCCAAACGGGAAGCATTATTTTTACCAAGGTAGAACCCTTTGGTGAGTATTTATTTGAAATTTTAGGTGGGGGAGTCTATGATTTGCCTGATGATCAAGGGTATAACCCAAATCAGCAGAAGTATGTCTTTAGAAATATGTATGCTCTTACTAAAGCAGCCTCCTTACAGGATGCCGAAAAAAACAGGTTTATGCTTAAAGGAAGGTATAAATCAGAAGGTAGAAATGGGATTCCGATCGGAGCGTTTAACGTTCCGAGAGGTTCTGTAAGGGTAACAGCCGGAGGCAGGCAATTGCAAGAAGGAATAGATTACACCGTAAATTATCAGGCAGGAACAGTGCAAATCTTGGACCCAAGCTTAGAATCCTCCAATACCCCAATTAACATTTCTGTTGAAAATAATGCGGTTTTTGGACAACAAACTAGAAGATTCACAGGGGTTAACGTAGAACATCAGATTTCCAAAAATTTTGTTTTGGGAGGAACTTTACTAAATTTAAATGAACGTCCGCTTACTCAGAAATCTAACTTTGGAATAGAACCGGTAAACAATACTATTTTTGGTCTCAATGGCAATTTTTCAACAGAGGTCCCATTTCTTACCCGGTTAGCCAATAAGCTACCTAATATTGATACTGATGTTCCATCCAATCTTTCCGTGAGGGGAGAAGTTGCTTTTTTGAAGCCGAATTCTCCAAAGAATGCCGATTTTCAAGGGGAAACCACAACCTATTTAGATGATTTTGAAGGTGCGCAAGCATTAATTAATATTCGTTCTTTTTTAGGTTGGAGCTTGGCCAGTGTACCTGTTGAATTTGCAGAAGGCAAGAGTGATATTGAGACAGGGTATGAAAGAGCAAAAATGGCCTGGTATACGATAGATCCTATTTTTTATACCAATCAAAGACCTTCAAGTATTAGTGATAATGATATTTCTTCAAACACCACCAGAAGGATTTTTATAGATGAAGTCTTCCCTCAAATTGATATTGCTCAGGGACAAACAACAGTTCAGAACACGCTGGATTTAGCATATTATCCAACGGCAAAAGGTCCTTATAATAACAATCCAAATTTTGAAGGGGTACAGCCCAATAACAAATGGGCCGGAATTATGCGCGCTTTAAGCAGCACCAACTTTGAACAATCTAACGTAGAGTTTGTGCAGTTTTGGGTTTTAGATCCTTACGTAGACGGAGAGGCAACTGGTCCTGGAGAATTGGTGTTCAATTTTGGAAATATTTCAGAGGATATCCTAAAAGATGGAAGAAAGCAATATGAGAATGGCCTTCCGGGAGTTAATAGCAATGATTTGGTAACTCAAACCCCTTGGGGGCTGGTTCCGGCTACTCAGGCATTGGTTTATGCCTTTGATGCGAATGAGACCAATAGGGGATTACAGGATTTGGGTTTTGATGGGTTGGATGATGGAGCCGAGGCAGCTATCTTTACCAATAATCCCGGACCGGATCCGGCTTTAGACAATTATCAATATTATCTCAACAGGGAAGGGGGTATTTTACAACGGTATTTAGATTTTAATAATCCTCAAGGGAACTCTCCGGTAGAAGTAACTAATACCAACCGAGGATCCACTACGCTTCCCGATGTGGAAGATATTGACAGGGATTTAACGATGAACACAGTTAATAGTTATTATGAGTATAGGGTTCAAATTAAACCCAATACCACTATAAATGATCGCTATGTAACGGATATTAAAGAAGGTTTAACCCCAACACTAGCCAATGGTTCACAATTGAATCGAAGATGGATTCAGTATAAAATTCCTCTTAGTGAGTTCACTGATGCAGTTGGTGGTATTTCTGATTTTAGATCCATGAGCTTTATGCGAATGTACCTCACCGGATTTACCAATGACGTGGTCTTACGCTTTGCAACCTTGGACTTGGTTCGTGGGGATTGGCGTACCTACACCAGATCGTTACAGCCCGATGTAGATAATGATCCTTCAGATGATGGTACTTTGGTGACTATTAATACGGTGAATATAGAGGAGAATAACTCTAGAACGCCAATTCCTTACGTACTACCCCCGGGTGTTGTTCGAGAACAATTGAACAATAATAACACCATTATTCGCCAAAATGAGCAGGCCTTGTCTTTCAAGGTTGAAAATTTAGAATCTCAGGACTCAAGAGGGGTTTTTAAAAATGTAAACATAGATGTTCGTCAGTATAAGAAACTGAAAATGTTTATGCATGCCGAGAAAATTTTCGATGGTGACTATTCCAATGAGGATACTCCTTTGGTTGGTTTTTTACGATTTGGAACCGATTTTTCGCAGAACTTTTATCAAATAGAATTGCCATTAAAATTCACAGCATTTGGAGCACGATCCGAAAGAGAAATTTGGCCTGAAGAAAATGAATTAAACATAGATTTAGAGGATTTATCTAAAGTTAAATCGTTAGGAATCGCTAACCAGTCCCTCAATCAAATTAATTTTTATGAAGTGGTTAACGGTGAGGTTACGCCCGTAGCTGAATTTGGTCCCAGAACGCCGGGAACTATGCGTATCGGAATTAGGGGTAACCCTTCATTGGGAAGTATACGAAGTATGATGGTTGGGATTAAGAATATTGATAATTTACCGGCTAGGGGAGAGGTATGGTTTAATGAGTTGCGTCTTGCAGGTTTGGATAATGATGGCGGTTGGGCCGCAATTGCTGCTATTGATGCAAATATGGCAGATTTTGCAAATGTTTCCGCTACCGGTGCCAAAAGCACCTCTGGTTTTGGATCAATAGATCAAATGCCAAATGAAAGGGCAAGACAGGATGCCATTTCTTATGATCTGGTTACCAATGTAAATGTTGGGCAATTGTTTCCTAAAAAATGGGGTTTGCAAATACCCTTTAATTATGGAATTGCTGAACAGCGGATTACCCCTGAATTTGATCCGGTTTATGATGATCTTAAACTAACAGATAGAATTGCAGCTGCTGAGAATGCCCAGGATGCAGATGTTATTCTGGAACAGGCAGAAGATTATACCAAAAGAACAAGTATAAACTTTATTGGGGTAAGGAAAAACAGGGGGGAGGAGGCTGAAGCCAATTTTTATGATGTGGAAAACTTTACTTTCAACTATTCGTACAATGAGACTGAGCATCGGGATTTTGAGATTGCCAAATTAAGAGACCAAAATGTAGTTGCCGGCTTTGTATACAATCACAATTTTAAACCTTTACCGCTAGAGCCATTTGCTAAGAAAGATTCTCTGTTTACCGGTAAATATTGGCAATGGCTAAAAGATTTAAATTTTAACCTGCTCCCGGCAAGTGTTTCCATTAACTCCAACATCAACAGATCTTTTAACCAGCAGCGTTTTCGGGATGTTTTGGAACCGGGAATAGAAGCTTTGGAGTTACCATCATTACAACAACGCAATTATCTATTTAATTGGCAATATGCATTGAACTATAGTTTAACCAAATCCTTACGGTTAAACCTTACGAGTTCTAACAACAATATTGTACGTAACTATTTTACAGAGCAGGGGAATCCGGATTCAGAAATAGACCAAACATTAGCCCTATGGGACGGGTTTTGGAATATTGGAGAGCCCAACAGGCATTCGCAACAGATGCAGTTGAACTATGAAATACCCTTAAATAAAATACCTGTTTTAGATTTTGTAAATGCCCAATATACCTATACTAGCAATTTTGATTGGCAACGCGGTGGAGACGCGGTTAGAGAAGTTGCAGGAGAAAATATTAACACTATCCAAAACGCCAATACACATAATATTACGGCGGCTTTAAACATGCAAAAGTTTTATGACAATGTTGGTCTTAAGAAAAGAGGTGGTAAGGGAGCACCCCCTCAACGATCTCCCGGTTTAAGTCGAACAAGTAATGCTTTAGGCAATACCGCTCAAAGCAATCCTCAAGAAGATACGGGTGCACTGTTTAATACTGTTGTTGATATAATGACCATGGTAAAACGTATTAATGTAAATTACAGTGAAAACAATGGAAAGGTTTTACCGGGTTACACGCAGAGTATTGGTTTTATTGGCACTGCAAGGCCCACCATCGGTTTTGTTTTTGGAAGTCAGGCCGATGTTCGGTTTGAGGCGGCAAGAAACGGCTGGTTAACCGTTTTTCCCGAGTTTAATGAACAGTATATTGAACGCACTAATAAGCAGCTCAACATTACCGCTACTGCCCAGCCTGTAAATGACCTAACCATAGATTTATTGGCCGATAGACAATTCTCCAGTAGCTATCAAGAGAATTTTAATGTAGTTAATGACAATGGTGATTTAAGATACAACACTTTGCTCGGAAATAATTTTGGTAATTTTAGTATCTCTACAGTAATGATTGGTACTTTTTTTAATAAAAGTGATGAATTTTTCTCAGAGAATTTTGAAAGATTTAAAGAGAATAGGATTACCATCGCCAATAGAATCGTGGCAGACCGAAATCAGAGTACAGGAGTTGTAGACGCTGATGGTTTTCCGGAGCGCTACGGCAAAACCAGTCAGGATGTATTGTTACCTGCGTTTTTCGCGGCCTATACAGGGCAGAATGTAGATAGAGTAAATTTGGATGCTTTTAGAGAAATTCCAATTCCGAACTGGAATATTAAATACACCGGACTTATGAGGTACCAATGGTTTAAAAAGAAGTTTAAACGCTTTTCATTAAGTCATGGATACAGATCGGCTTATAGCATCAATTCTTTTCAAACAAATTTAGAGCGGAATAACACCATCATAAATCCGGAAAATCAAGATTTTCTTCCGGAAAATATTATTAACAACGTGGTACTTACTGATCAGTTCAATCCTTTGATGCGTGTGGATTTCGAAATGGTTAGTTCGGTGAGTGTTTTGGCAGAAGTTCGCACAGACAGAGCACTTTCGCTTAGTTTTGATAATAATCTTTTGACAGAAATACAAGGAAAGGATTATACCGTGGGTCTGGGATATCGCTTTAAAGATGTTCAGTTTGTAACCAATTTTGGAGGAGAACAGACTCGTTTAAAGGGGGATTTAAATTTAAAGGCTGATGTAACAATGAGAGACAATATCACTATTATTAGAAACCTGGATCTTGATAACAACCAAATTACCTCCGGGCAAAACTTATTCTCAGTTAAATTTACCGCAGACTATGCGCTGAGCAAAAGTTTAAATGCACTATTCTTCTATGATCATTCTTTCTCCCAATTTGCTGTCTCTACGGCTTTCCCGCAAACAACAATAAACACGGGGTTTACAATTCGGTATAATTTTGGAAATTAATTTGCCATTCAAAATAGCTAAAGGCAAATTCTTATAGTCTTTAAAATATTAAAATTCAATTTTTAAGGTTTTTTAAACAATACGCAACTTCAGTTTCATACTAAAATTCCGATGCGCTTTTTTTTTGAATACCTTATAAGAATCTGTTACATTTGTTGCTCTAAAAAAAAATAAATGAACATACCATCAGAACTAAAGTACACCAAGGACCATGAATGGGTAAGAATAGAAGGCAACGTCGCTACGGTGGGCATTACGGATTTTGCTCAAGGAGAATTGGGAGACATTGTATATGTAGAGGTGGAGACTTTGGGGGAAACGCTTGATAAAGAAGAAATTTTTGGAACAGTTGAGGCTGTAAAAACTGTTTCTGATCTTTTTCTACCTTTAACCGGTGAAATATTAGAGTTTAATGAGTTGTTGGAGGGTGAGCCTGAAAAGGTAAACACAGATCCTTATGGTGATGGCTGGATGATAAAGATTAAGTTAAGCAATACTGCAGAGATAGATAGCTTATTAACTGCTGAAAGCTATAAAGCATTGGTAGGTGCCTAGACACCTGTTTACAATTTTATTTATAAGCTGGATGGTGTTAATAACATTACTCAGCTTATTATCTTTTTCAGGAATAGATACTTCGGAAATTGATTTTCCAAATAGGGATAAACTAGCACATTTTACTTTTTATTTTGTAGCTGCTGTTTTGGGCGGTTTGTTTTTAAGAGAATACACGTCAGGAACCCTGGGGATTGGCAAAACAATACGAATTATTTTTCTATTTTGTCTTGTATATGGCATAATTATTGAGTTCATGCAAGATGCATACACATCTGATAGAGAGGGTGATGTTTGGGATGCGCTTGCCAACAGTTTAGGAGCTTTAACAGGGGTATTACTCTTAAAATTCCTGTTTTCTGGAAAAAGACCGTTAAAATGGAAAATTTAATTGTTTTTTTATCAAATTAATATTTAAATTAGCAATCACTAAAATCAAAATTATGGAACTTAAGAAGAACCCAAAAGCCGATTTAACTAAGAACAGCAGTCTGTATTTTGTTGCAGGGCTTGCATTGGTTATGCTTTTGACTTATGTAGCCCTCGAGTGGCGCACATATGACAAGGATAATGCTTTTGATTATACCTTGAATGTAGAAGATCAGTTGGATGAAGAAGTTCCAATGACTGAGCAAATTAAAACACCACCACCACCACCACCACCAGCAGCTCCTGAAGTAATTGAAGTTGTTGAAGATGATAAGGAAGTGGAAGAAACTGTAATTGAGTCCACAGAATCGACTCAGGACAAAGTAGTTGAAGTGGCTGATGTTGTTGTGGAAGAAGTAGATGAGGATTTAGACATTCCATTTGCAGTTATTGAAGATGTTCCGGTTTTTCCAGGTTGTGAAAATTCAAAAGATAAAAGGGCGTGTTTTAACGAAATGATGCAAAAGCATATAGCTAAAAACTTCCGCTACCCTGAAATAGCTCAGGAAATGGGCGTTCAAGGAAGAGTTAATGTTATGTTTGTCATTCAGAAAGATGGAACTATCGGCAACGTTAGAATGCGTGGACCAGATAAAAATTTGGAGGCAGAAGCAGCAAGAATCATCGGAAAGCTTCCCACAATGACTCCGGGAAAACAAAGAGGAAGAGCAGTACGTGTTCCATTTAGTATCCCCATTACGTTTAAACTTCAATAAGAAAAAGTTTTAGATATTAAAAATCCCGATTTTTTAGATCGGGATTTTTTTTGGTATGCTTCTTGTGTTTTAACATAATTGTAACATTCTCTAAAATGAACTATTATGAAAAAAAAAACATCAAAAACTGTTTGTGCCCACGGCAATGGGAACAAAAGTGAAAACATCCCAACCGTTTGCGCAAAAGGCGGTAAACAGGATGCAAATTTAAGCAAAAACGGCTTTGTTAACTTTCAAATTGGTTTGATTTTATCGCTTTTCATGGTCTTTGTTGGACTTGAAGCGACATTTAAAATCAAGGCAGAGCGAAAAACGGACTCCGAGGATTCTATTAATCTTCCTTTGGAGTATTATTCAGACTTACAGAATATTACAATTGAGAGACCTAAGAGCATAGATGTAAGTCTTCAACAAAAGAATTTAAATCCTGATGACTTTACCATTGTTCCTGATGATGAAAATACAGGGATGGAAACTGAATTTATACAAATTCCAACGGCTTATGATGATAGGCCATTAAATCCCGCTAGTTTAAATGTTATTGAGGACGCTTTAATTGAAGATATACCTATTTTTTTAGTAGAGGAAGTACCTATTTTCCCGGGATGCGAATCTGTATCCAAGGAGGATAGAATTCTTTGTTTTCAGGAAAAGATGCAGTTACATATTAAAAGAAACTTTAAGTATCCGGAAGCTGAACAAGATTTGGGCATTCATGGCAGGGTATCTGTTATGTTCAAAATAGATGTTGATGGAACTATAACTGATATCCAAATGAAAGGTCCCAGTAGAGGGCTAGAGACAGAGGCAAAACGAATAATAACTAAACTTCCAACCATGGTCCCAGGAAAACAAGGAGGAAGAGCAGTAAGAGTGCCATTTTCTATCCCAATAAATTTTAAATTGCAGCAATAGAAATGAGTAAAAGTTTAAAAAGCCCTTTGATTCAGCTCAAAGGGCTTTTTCTGGTTTTTTTAAGGAGAGTTGAGCTTTTTAATTCAATGGTAGTGACTTTCATATAAGCACTATTTAATATAAACATGTTCATTTGGTTGGAAAAAAATTAAGGGAAGCATATCTTTGCATTCCTATTTAGACTTTGAATGAAGACCGCCGTGAGCACGACCAAAGAAACCAATTGGTCTTTGATAATTGCTGATTTTAAAGAAATTACCAAGGCCAGACTTGCAGTCAGTGTTGTATTCTCCTCTGTGGCGGGGTATTTTCTTGGAGCGGAACAAATCAGTTTTTTATCAATTACTTTATTAACGGTTGGCGGCTATTGTCTGGTAGGAGCTTCAAACGCTTTCAATCAAGTAATAGAAAAGGATTTAGACGTCTTAATGAATCGCACAAAGAATCGACCTGTTCCTGCCGGAAGAATGTCTGTTAATTCTGCCTTGCTTATTGCCGTTTCAATGACCTTGCTTGGGATAGTTCTTTTGTATATTCTTAATCCCAAGACTGCCATGTTCGGTAGCATTTCAATATTTTTATATACTTGTGTATATACCCCTTTAAAAACAAAAACCCCTCTATCTGTCTTCGTTGGTGCATTTCCCGGGGCAATACCTTTTATGTTAGGTTGGGTAGCGGCTACCAATGATTTTGGTATAGAACCCGGAACTTTGTTTATGATCCAATTTTTTTGGCAGTTCCCCCATTTTTGGGCTTTAGGATGGATGTTGGATGAAGATTATAAAAGGGGTGGATTTAAAATGTTACCAACCGGAAAGAAAGATAAAGGTACAGCGTTGCAAATTATTATGTATACCATTTGGATGATTGTAATTTCTATTGTTCCAGTTTTTGGAATAACAGGAAGGTTAAGTTTATCCATCATGGCGGCTATAATTGTATTCCTTCTTGGTATAGTAATGTTGGTATTTGCCGTTTTACTCTATGAAAAAAGAGATAACGCATCAGCAAAAAAACTCATGTTGGCCAGTGTAAGTTATATAACATTGTTGCAAGTGGTTTATGTAGTGGATAAATTTATATAAGGAACAGATGGACTTAACAAGTAGCACACAAAAAGAGAAGAATAACAGAGCAAAGAAAATGATGCTGTGGTTTGGTATCGCAAGCTTATTAATGGCTTTTGCGGGATGGACCAGTGCCTATATTGTAAGTAGTACCAGAGAAGATTGGATTAAGGATATAGAGCTCCCGAGTGCTTTTTTTATTAGCACTATAGTCATAATAGGTAGTAGCCTTAGCTACATACTTGCAAAAAGGGCTCTTAAGAACGGACGGTCTACCTTGTGTACTTCATGGTTGTTGGTAACTCTGGTTCTTGGAATCTTGTTTGTAGTACTCCAATTTAATGGATTTTCCCAGCTGATAGGCATGGGGTATTATTTTACAGGAGCAACCAGTAATATAAAAACATCTTATATTTTTTTAATTGCAGCGGTTCATATTGTTCATGTATTAGCAGGTCTTATTTCGCTGATTTTTGTATTATATAATCATATCAAAGGCAAATATTCAGCTTCTGAGATGCTGGGACTGGAATTGGGTGCTGCATTCTGGCATTTTTTGGATTTTTTGTGGATATACCTACTACTGTTTATGTATTTTGTAGGCTAATAAACAGAGAAGAACAAGAGTTTAAATTAGCCTTTGGGAGAGCAAAGGAAATAATTGTAGTTTTTAGGGATTTTTTAAAAGCCAAAGATTTTGAATAGCCGAAAAAAATGTAAATTTGTGAAAATTTTATTAATTACTATAGATAAGATATGGATTCAACAGTAGCGACTGGTACAGAAGAAAACGTTTGGGGAGGCGGTAATCAACCCTTAAACGCAAGTTATGGCAAGTTAATGATGTGGTTCTTTCTTGTATCGGATGCTTTAACTTTTTCGGGTTTTTTGGCAGCTTACGGCTTTTCCAGATTTAAATTTATTGAAACCTGGCCCATAGCAGATGAAGTATTTACCCACGTTCCTTTTTTTCATGGTAATTACCCTATGTACTATGTTGCTTTTATGACATTTATCTTAATTATGTCTTCAGTAACAATGGTATTGGCGGTAGATGCAGGTCATAAAATGCAGAAAACCAAAGTAATTTGGTATATGTTTTTGACAATTATCGGTGGAGCAATTTTCGTTGGTTCTCAAGCATGGGAATGGGCAACTTTTATAAAAGGAGATCATGGTGCATTAGAAACTAAAGGAGGACGTATTTTGCAGTTTGTAAATGCAGAAGGTGAACATTTGGCTTTGTCCGATTTTGCTTCTACGATTCCAGGAGAACGCGTCCAAAACAAAAGAAGCAACGGAGTTTGGTTTTATGGCGAGAGTGCATTACCATCGTATACGGTTGCTGAGGTGGTAGAAGGCTTTAAAACAAATACCAATGTTTTGGTTCGTACTGAGACAATAAATGAATCAGGGGAAAAAACAGTTCTTTCCCGTGAGGAGTCATTGAAAAAACTAGGGGACGCCGTAATGGTAGTAGAAGGTGCCAATTTAGTTCATAATGAATACGGGAGTCGACTCTTCGCCGATTTCTTTTTCTTTATAACCGGTTTTCATGGATTTCACGTTTTTTCCGGAGTTTTAATTAATTTAATCATTTTCTTTAATGTCATTTTAGGAACTTATGAAAGAAGAGGACACTATGAAATGGTAGAAAAAGTAGGGTTGTACTGGCACTTTGTAGATCTAGTTTGGGTATTTGTATTTACGTTTTTCTATTTGGTTTAAATTTAATGTATTACGCTCCGTATTTTGGAGAAATAAATTATTGTATAAATGGCACACGAACATAAATTAGCAATTTTTAGAGGTCTTATAAAGTTTAAGTCCAATACCCAAAAAATTTGGGGAGTGTTGGTTTTCCTTACATTAGTTACAGCCGTCGAGGTAGCTTTGGGGATTATTAAACCGGAGATATTGACTAAATCCTATTTTTTGGGCATGAAAATTCTAAACTGGATATTTATCATTTTAACTTTGGTTAAAGCATATTATATCGCTTGGGATTTTATGCACTTGCGGGATGAAAAGAGTTCTTTAAGAAGAACAGTAGTATGGACGCCAATTTTCCTTGTGGCTTACCTGATATTTATATTATTGTTTGAAGCAGATTATATTTACACTGTCTACAAAGATGGTTTTGTAAAATGGAATTTCTAACTTTTAATTAACAGAGATAAAAGACGGCCTCAGTACCGTCTTTTTATTTTTGTACAATAATCAGGGGTAATGAAAAAGTCAATTGTTTTAATTATTTTGTTTGTCTTCCCCATTGTGGTTTATCTCTTCTTTGCCTCAGGCGTTACTAACTTTGGAAAACTACCGGTGCTTACTGAAAATATAGCCGATGTTAAGTCTCTGGACAGTTCTATTACATTCTATAATAGAATTAGCATTTTAGGATTTTTGGGAAATGATATTGAGAATAAGAAAGGAAATATATTTAACCTTAACCAAAAAATCTATAAGCGCTTTTACGAGTTTAATGATTTTCAATTTGTAATGGTAGTTCCAAAAGGTAGAGAAATTGAGGTAACTGAAATAAAAAAAAGTTTAGGAAGTCTCGGAAATACGGAGAAATGGAACTTTGTTTTTGGTGATGAAAAAGAGATAGAAGAACTGTTTAAAAGTCTAAAAACAAATCTATTGCTTAATGAGGATTTAAGTACGCCATATGTCTTTATTATCGATAAAGACAAAAATCTTAGAGGAAGAAAAGATGATGAGGATGAAGGTCTAAAGTATGGTTTTAAAACTTCAGCAGTAGCCGAGTTGAATAACAAGATGGAAGATGACGTTAAAATTATTCTTGCAGAATACCGATTAGCACTAAAGAAAAATACCGCTCGAAAAAATGCAAACGAATAAGTATACCTACATCTGGATTTCATTAATTGTTTTGGTTTTCGGAATCATATTCATACCAAGAATTGTAGATCGGGTAAAGGGAGATACAATTGTAGAAAATGACCGACTGAATAAAAAAGACAATAAGGGTAAATTGTCTTACATTCTAATAGATAATGAAAAGCGAAGGGTTCCTTCTTTTGCTTTTATTAATCAAGATAGCTTGCTTATAACAGACAAGGATTACCGCGGAAAGGTATATTTGGTTGAATTTTTTTTCACCACCTGTCCAAGTATTTGTCCAATTATGAATAAAAATTTAGTTGCCTTACAGAATGAGTTTAAGGATTTTGAAAATTTTGGAGTGGCATCGTTCACTATAAATCCTGAGTTTGATACTCCACAAGTTTTAAAAGAATATGCAGAAGAATATGGGATTACCAATTTAGATTGGCACTTAATGACCGGAGATCAAGAGAAAATATATGAATTGGCCAATCAAGGATTTAATATTTTCACAGCTCAAATAGCAGATGCTCCCGGAGGATTTGAACACTCGGGAATGTTTGCTTTGATAGATAAGCAAGGGTATATTCGCTCGCGGGTTGATGAATTTGGAAATCCGCTTATTTACTATAAAGGTACAGTAACTGAAAGCCAGGGTAGAAATTCAGAAGGTGAAGAGCAGCAAATAACTATTCTTAAAGAAGATATTTTTAAGTTATTAAAAGAATAAATGGAGGCAACAGCAATACAAGAAAAGAAATTTAATAGAATAATTACTGCCATATCCGTTGTAGTACCTATTGTAGTAGCCATTTTGTTTGGGGTAAAAATTCCTAACGTACAACCATTAACTTTTTTACCGCCCATATATGCTTCTATAAATGGCTTAACCGCTATCATATTGATTGTTGCTGTATTGGCTATTAAGAATGGCAAAATAAGTTTACATCAAAACTTAATGACTACTTGTATTGCCTTATCCTTAGTTTTTTTACTGATGTATATTGCATATCATATGACATCGGACTCCACAGTTTACGGCGGGGAGGGAATGATGAAATATGTTTATTATGTTATTCTAATTAGTCATATTGTACTATCTATTGCTATAATACCTTTAGTACTTAAGACTTATGCTAAGGCTTATTTAAATAAGTTTCAAGAACACCGGAAATTGGCAAAAATCACCTTTCCTATTTGGCTGTATGTAGCCGTAACCGGAGTTATAGTATACCTAATGATTTCACCCTATTATCAACAGTAATGAGTTTAACAAAAGGTTTTGGAAGATATGAAGTAAAAATAGGGGTACTTATTTTATCAGCATACCTATTTCCACAAAAAGCTAAAGCGCAATGCGCTATGTGTCGCGCTGTTCTGGAAAGTGATGGAAATACTGCGGTTGCCGAAGGTGTAAACAATGGAATTGTATATTTAATGGCTATTCCCTATATCTTAATAGCCGGATTGTTTTACTTTGTATATAAAAAAATGCGCTCTTAGGTTAGTTTCTTCAAATCTCAATTTTTAACATTTTTTCTTCTGCTAAACTGTAACATTTCCATGGTTATGTAGTCTACTTATAATACCGCTTTATCATAATATAAATCTGCTTAAACCAAGTTATGTTCGATATTGAAAGATGGCAAGAGATATTTGACACCATTCGTAAAAATAAGCTTCGTACTTTTTTAACAGGTCTTTCTGTTGCATCCGGAATTTTCATCCTGGTTATTTTATTGGGTTTTGGGCAAGGAATGCAAAATGGTATTGCCAAGGAATTTGAATCCGACGCCAGTAATCGCATTTGGGTGTGGACACAAGTAACTACCAAAGAGCATAAGGGTTTAAATCCCGGGCGCAGAATACAATTGAGAAATGGTAATTATGATTTTGTTGAAGCTCAGTATAAGGACAATTTAGAACACCATTCCCCAGTATTCAGAGTGCGTGACGTATCTGTAAATTATAAAAACGAATCTATTGGCTATGTGGTTCAGGGTGTTTCTCCGGGTTACCAGTTTATTGAAAATGCGTACATGTCACAGGGGCGTTACATCAATCAAAGTGATATGCTAAACAAATCTAAAATAGCCATAATAAGCAATAAAATTAAGCGCGAAGTATTCAAAGAAGACAACATTCCGTTGGAAGAATATTTGGATATATCAGGCATTAAATTCAAGATAGTTGGTGTTTATGGAGATTCCGGGGGAGAACGTGAGGAGGATATTATTTTTGTGCCTGTTACAACAGCCCAAAGTGTTTTTAATGGATCGGATAATATAGATAATGTATCCTACACATTACAGCCCGCAGAGAGTTTTGAGCAAGCCCTTGCCGAGTCTGTTCAATTTACTGAAAATCTAAAAACATATTTAAAAGCAGCTCATACGGTTGCACCTGATGACCCCAGCGCTATAAATGTTTTTAATACTATGGAGGAGGTAAAGCGATTTATGAGCCTAACCGGCGGAATAAAATTTTTCTTTTGGTTTGTGGGTATTTGCACCATCATTGCCGGCGTGGTAGGTGTAAGTAATATTATGCTTATTGTAGTAAAGGAAAGAACGAGAGAAATAGGAATTAGAAAGGCGTTGGGTGCAAAACCATGGAACATCATTGGCATGATTTTACATGAAGCTGTCTTCGTTACAGCAATTTCAGGTTTTGCAGGCCTAATCTTTAGTATGGGGCTTTTGGAGCTATTGGGACCTCATATTGAGGTAGATTATATTCTAAATCCCTCAGTAAATTTTAATGTAGCCTTAACCACAGTTTTTGTGCTAATAATAGCTGGTGCAGTCGCTGGTTTTTTTCCGGCCTATCGCGCAGCTAATATTCATACCATCGATGCGCTTAGGGATGAATAAAATGGAACCAATTTTTCCAAAAAATTAAATAAATGAATACTAAACGTCCTTCAATCTATACAAACTAGTTATGTTCAACAAAGATCGCTGGAAAGAAATTTTAGAGGTACTAACTACAAATTGGTTTAGAACCGTCCTAACCGCTTTTGGAGTTTTTTGGGGTATTATGATTCTTATTATCCTCTTGGCCGCTGGGAAAGGTTTGGAAAATGGAATTCGGCAGGATTTCGGAGATATTGCCACAAATACTATGTTTATGTGGTGCAGAAATACAACTAAAGCCTATATGGGACTTCCGGAGAGGAGAACTTTTACTTTTAAGTTAGAGGATGTAGAGGCCATTCGTGATAATGTACCAAATCTCAGATTCATTTCTCCAAGAAATCAGTTAGGCGGGTTTGGTGGAGCCAATAATGTGGTTAGAGGTATGGAGACAGGAGCTTTTAATGTCTATGGTGACTATCCCGAAATAATTAACCAAGATCCAATGACAATTACCTCGGGGCGTTTTCTAAATCACTCAGATATCAAAGAAAAAAGAAAAATTGCGATAATCGGTGAGGGAGTAAAATTGAGCTTATATGAAAATGGGGAGGAGGTTTTAGGTACCTATCTCAAAATTCAAGGGGTAAATTTTATGGTTGTAGGAACCTATAAAAAGAAGACCAGTGGCGGTAATGGGGAAGAGGCACAAAAGGAAATATATGTTCCTTTTACTTCCTTTTCCCAAGCATTTAATAGAGGAAATGATGTAGGTTGGATGGCTATTACGGCCAATGATGGCTCATCCATTACAAATCTTAAAGATCAAATTGTAAGTCTGGTAAAGCAAAATAGAAAAATACATCCTGAAGATAAACGTGCCATAGGGTATTTTGATCTTTTTGAACAATTTAACAGGGTAGAAAGTCTTTTTGGTGCCATGCGTTTTATTGCCTATTTTGTAGGTATTTTAGTACTATTATCAGGAATTATAGGGGTTAGTAACATTATGCTTATTGTAGTAAAAGAACGTACTAAAGAAATAGGGATACGGAGAGCTTTAGGAGAAAATCCTTGGTCTATTAAAAAACAAATTCTTATGGAATCGCTTTTTCTTACTTTAATTTCAGGAATGGCTGGAATTACCTTTGGAGCCCTATTCATCTATGGAATTAATACTTTAATAGAAATGATGGGGCCTGTAGATATGTTCCTAAATCCGAGTGTGAGTTTGGGGGTAGTTTTAGGAGCACTTTTTATCTTGATTTTTTCAGGATTATTGGCAGGTTTCATTCCTGCTAACAGTGCTATTAAAGTGAGGCCTATTGATGCCCTAAGAGCAGAGTAAGTTTAAACTGCTGTAATATTGTAATCAGAAATCATCAATCAATCAACATAAAAACAAACAAATGAAGAAAACAGTAACCAGAATTATTTTAGCTCTTATAGTTGTATCCTTTGGAGCTGCTATGTATTATTTGTACAAAAAAAATGCTCAGAACCCCGTGGTTTATCAAACTGAAAAACCATCTACACAAACAATTATAAAGAAAACTGTGGCCACAGGAAGTATTCTTCCTTTAGAGGAAGTACTCATTAAGCCAAATATCTCCGGGGTTATAGAGGAGATTTATGTTGAGGGAGGGGATTTTGTAAAGGCGGGCGATTTATTGGTAAAGATAAAAGTAGTACCCAACCTTAATGCGCTTAACGACGCCAGAAATGTAATTGAAGATGCCAAAATTACTCTTGCCGATCAAAAGCGAAATTATGAAAGGCAATTGGGACTTTTTCATAAAGGTGTAATTTCCAAAGCAGATTTGGAACGCGCTGAGGTGACCTATGACCAGGCAAAACAAGCTTTTAATGCAGCCAACAAAAGATATGATATTATAAGTACCGGAACTACAACGGGATATGGAAATGCTGCGAATACCTTGATTAGAGCAACAGTTAGTGGAATGATTTTAGAAGTTCCGGTGGAAGTTGGGAATCAGGTAATAGAGAGTAATAATTTCAATGAAGGCACTACCATTGCGGCTATAGCAGATGTAAATAAGATGATTTTTGAAGGAAAAGTTGATGAGTCCGAAGTAGGAAAAATAAAGGAAAATCTACCTTTAGAAATAACTGTAGGGGCAATTGAAAATGCTGTTTTTGATGCTGTTCTGGATTACATTGCACCTAAGGGAAAAGCCGAAAATGGAGCCATTCAATTTGAGATTAAGGGAACTTTAAAAAGACAGGACTCTATTTTTATAAGAGCAGGGCTTAGCGCAAATGCTTCCATTATCTTAGGAAGGGCAGATGATGTCTTGTCTATTAAGGAAGGATTGGTACAGTTTGATTCTAAAACCAAAAAGCCTTTTGTGGAGGTTGCAAAAGGAGAACAGCAATTTCAGCGAAAAGATATAGAACTTGGATTAAGTGATGGTATTTTTGTTGAGGTGAAATCGGGAATTGAAACCGATGATGCTATTAAAGTTTGGAATATTATTAAGCCGGACGGTGCTTAATATATTTTATTTAACAAAACATTTAACTATATCTTGTAACAATTTAAGAATTTTAAAGTCCTATTACAGGAAATTTAATTTTAGACCATTCAAATAGCCAAACATGATTGAAATAAAAGATCTTCACAAATCCTATAAAATGGGTAACAATTCCCTTCACGTACTTAAGGGAATAAATTTTTCTGTTAAAGAAGGAGAACTAGTGGCTATTATGGGTTCTTCAGGTTCTGGTAAGTCTACCCTTTTAAATATCCTTGGAATGTTAGATGAATTGGATGAGGGCTCCTATACTTTAGATGGTGTTCCCATTAAAAATCTTAACGAAACTAAAGCAGCAAATTATAGAAATAAGTTTTTGGGTTTTGTTTTCCAGTCCTTCAATCTTATCAATTATAAAAATGCTATGGAGAATGTAGCGCTTCCTTTATACTATCAAAAGGTTGGAAGGAAAGAGAGGGAAGAAAAGTCACTAAAATATTTGGAGCAGGTAGGTCTAAGGGAATGGGCAGACCATTTACCAAGTGAGCTATCCGGAGGACAAAAACAAAGGGTAGCAATAGCCAGAGCTATGGCGGCAGAACCAAAAGTACTTTTAGCGGATGAACCTACGGGTGCACTAGATAGTAAAACTTCCTATGAGGTTATGGATCTAATTCAAAAAATCAATGATCTTGGTAATACCATTTTAATTGTAACTCATGAACCTGATATTGCGAATATGTGTAAACGAATCGTTCATTTAAAGGACGGGGTTATCATAGAAGACAAAGTAGTAAATCAGGTTAGGGCATCTGCATATGTTTAGTAGAGATAATTGGAAAGAAATTTTCCAAACCATTGGAAAAAACAAATTAAGAACCTTTTTATCTGGTTTCACTGTGGCATTAGGTATTCTTATTTTTGTAGTCCTTTTTGGTTTTGGAAATGGATTAATTAACACCTTTGACAAATTTTTTAGTCAAGACGCAACAAATGTTTTTTATCTATTTCCCGGCAGAACTACTGTTCCTTACAAGGGCTTCAAATCTGGCCGCCAAATTGAGTTTAAAAATGATGACCTTGCCGATATAGAGAAAAACTTCCCGTTATTCTTGCAGTATGTTACCCCTAGGATTTCAAGGAGTGCCTTAGTGAAATACAATAATGAATCTAATAATTACACTACTCAAGGGGTAGGTCCCGGACATCAATTAAGTGAGCTGACCATTATGATGAAAGGCAGGTACTTAAATGAGCAAGATGTACGTGATAAAACCAAGTATGCTGTTATTGGTAGATTGGTAGAGCAGGATTTGTTCAAATCAAAAAAAAGCATAGGTGAATTCATAGACATTGGTGGAAGTTCTTTTAAAGTTATTGGGGTTTTTCAGGATGATGGAGGGGATAATGAAGAAAGAATCATTTTTATACCTTATACTACACGGCAGCTTATTGAAAAGAATACAGACAAAATAGATCAAATTATAGTTGGCTTTAAGCCAGAAATCGGTTATGTAGGAGCTATGGCTTTCGAAAGCAGTCTGAATAAATTTATAAAGGACAAAAAGAATATTAATCCCAATGATCAAAGTGCATTGTTTGTTAGAAATGTGGCCGATCAGTTAAAACAGAACCAACAGTTTGCAAGAGTATTACAAATCATTGTAGCTTTTGTTGCTTTTGGAACAATTATCGCCGGAATTATAGGTATCAGTAATATAATGGTTTTTGTTGTTAAAGAGCGGACCAAAGAGTTGGGTATTCGTAAAGCTTTGGGCGCAACCCCAAATGCAGTTATTGGCACTATATTGTTAGAATCTGTTTTTATAACCACCGTATCCGGTTTTATAGGGATGCTCATCGGTATAGCTATTTTAAGCTCATTGGGAGAAAAACTGGAGGATTACTTTATTACGAATCCATATATAAATAGTGTGGTTGCTATTTGTGCAACGCTAGTATTAATTCTATTTGGAGCAATAGCGGGTTATATCCCTGCCAAACGCGCAGCCAGTATTAAACCAATTGTAGCACTTAGAGACGAATAATATGAGATTCTTATTTGATAGAAATACGTGGCAGGAGATTTTTGGTTCTATAAGTAAGAACAAAACGCGTACTATAATCACGGTAATAGGGGTGTTGTGGGGTATTTTCATCTACATTGCATTGGCAGGTGCTGCCAAGGGCTTAGATAATGGCTTTGAACGTCAGTTTCAGACCATTGCCATGAACAGTATGTTCGCTTGGGCTCAAACTACAAGCATGCCACATGAGGGCTATAAAACAGGCAGACAAGTTCAGTTGAAACTCTCTGACTTGCAAATCTTAAAAAATAGAATTCCTGAAATTAAGGATATCGCACCCAGAAATGTAAGAGGGGTTTTTGGTGATTCTCCGGGAGCTATTGTTCGAGGACAAAAAACAGGGAATTATTCTGTTTATGGAGACTTTCCTGTGCTTACAAAAATAGCTACCAAAAAAATATATGATGGAGGAAGGTTTATTAATGATGAAGATATAGAGCAGGCACGTAAGGTTTGCGTCATTGGAGAACGTACTCAAACAGAACTTTTTGAAAAGGATGAGAATCCTATAGGAGGCTACATAAGAATAGACAATATTTACTTTCAAGTGGTTGGTGTTCATAAATTTACACCCGGTGGCGGTTTTGAAAGCGATAGCGATATTTATATTCCGTTCACTACCTATCAAAAGCTATACAATACCGGGGAAGATGTAGGCTGGCTTATTATTGCTGCTTACGATGATGCAGATGTTGTCAAAGTAGAAGAGAATGTAAAGTCTATTTTAAAAACTATTCACCATGTGAATCCTAAAGATGAACGCGCCTTTGGATCCTTTAATCTTGGTGAGGTTTTTAATAGAATAAAGGGCTTCGCCAACGGAATGACATTTTTATCGCTTGTTGTAGGAATAGCTACCATTTTAGCAGGGGTAATTGGAATTGGGAATATATTATTGATTTCTGTAAAGGAGCGTACCAAAGAGCTTGGAGTCCGAAGGGCTTTGGGAGCAACACCCCGAGAAGTAAGGGCTCAGATTATTTTAGAATCTGTTTTCTTAACTATGGTTGCCGGTATTATGGGTATTATTTTAGGAGCCGGAGTGCTTAGTTTAATAAATAGTTTTACCAAGGATATAGATTTCCCCTATACTAACCCTACCGTTCCCATACCTTATGTTATAGGCGCATTGCTTATTATGGTCGTGTTGGGCACTTTAATTGGGTTAATACCCGCCCAGCGTGCTGTAAGTATAAAACCAATAGACGCATTAAGAGAAGAGTAAACCAAACCATTATACAATTATTAAAATAAGAAAAATGAATAAAATTTTAAAATACATACTCATAGGAGTTTTAGTGATTGCAGCACTTTGGGCTGCTGTTTTCTTTGTAAAGTCAAATAGCAAATCGGCGATTACTTATGACACTCAAAAGCCATTTATTGGTAATGTTGAGAAGAAGACAGTGGCCACCGGAAAAGTGATTCCACAGGATGAGGTGGAGATAAAACCTCAGATAACAGGGATTATAGACAAAATATATTTGGAAGAGGGGGTAAAAGTTAATGCAGGAGATTTAATAGCCAAGGTAAAAGTAGTACCCAATGAACAATCTTTAAATCAGGCCAGTGGTAGGGTTCGGAATGCGCAACTGGCTCTTGGAAATGTTAAAATTGAATACGATCGTAACAAAGTGTTGTTTGATAAAGGCGTTATCTCCAGTCAGGACTTCAACACCTTACAATTGCAATATGATCAGGCACAGCAGGAGCTACAAAATGCACAGTCAGATTATCAAATCATTCGGGTTGGTTCTGCCGGAGGCTCTTCAATTGCCAATACTAACATTAGGGCAACAGTTTCCGGAACCCTCTTAGAAATACCCATTAAAGAAGGGGATCAGGTAATACAGAGTAATAATTTTAATGATGGTACAACGATTGCCACAATTGCCGATTTGGGAAAAATGATTTTTGAGGGAAAAGTAGATGAAGGTGAGGTTGGAAAGTTAGAATTGGGAATGCCTTTAAAAATCAGTTTGGGCGCTATACAAGATAAACAGTTTGACGCCAGTTTAAAGTTTATTGCTCCAAAGGGAGTTGAAGAGTCCGGGGCGGTGCAATTTAGGATTGAAGGCGATGTGACTATTGA
>JBGTEN010000070.1:0-4694 GCA_041747755.1 Arenibacter sp.
GGCTTTAGTTTTAGAACCCTTGAGAAAAAGGTGTTAAAGAAAATCATCGATTTGGGATTTCCTTCGGCCTTACAAATGTTTTTTGAGGTAGCAATTTTTACTGCAGCGATTTGGCTAAGCGGAGTTTTAGGGAAAAATGCACAGGCCGCAAACCAAATAGCGCTCAACCTGTCAAGTATGACGTTTATGGTAGGAATGGGTCTTGGGGTTGCAGCAATGATTCGCGTAGGGAATCAAAAAGGACTGCAAAACTTTACGGAGTTAAGGAGAATAGCGCAATCTATTTTTTTCCTTACTTTTTTATTGGAAGTTGTGTTCGCAGGACTCTTTCTGATATTTAGATATTGGTTGCCAACCGTATATCTGGATGTAAATGATGTCGCCAATCAGGCAGACAATACGGAAGTTATTCTATTAGCCGCACAACTTTTATTGGTGGCTGCTTTCTTTCAAATTTCCGATGGTTTACAGGTGGTTATTTTAGGAGCCTTAAGGGGTTTACAAGATGTCAAAATTCCTACTTTGATTACCTTTGTAGCCTATTGGATGATAGGTTTTCCAATAAGTTTCTATTTGGGATTATATACCTCTTTCGAAAGTGCAGGAATTTGGCTGGGATTATTGGCAGGTCTCACGGCATCTGCTATAATGTTGTATATTCGGTTTAATTATTTGACGAAGAAGTTGATTTTGGCGGGTGGTTGAGCTTGTTAAAGATGAGGGATTAAACTTATAGCTAGAAATTCGGTCTCGATACATCCCGAGTACTCGGGACACTCGACCTGACATGAATAGCATGTTGGCTGTCCTGATAGTTATCGGGATTGTTGAAGCCTGTTCTTTGAAGCGTCAAATAGGAAGCCAGTTTATAGTCTTGGATTTTAAAAAGCATAAAACAATAACCATGGAATTACCAAAATTTATACTGGGAGACAATACGGATCTGCCCACAGCCATATTTGTTATTCACACAGAATACCCAAGGTTCATTATCAATTTGGAGGATGATGAGGTAGAATGGCTCGAAGAGTTTTCTATTGAAGATGAAAAAGATTTGGAGTCAGAGGTAGAGGGTCTTATAGAACAAGCTACAGCATTTTACGATAGGGAGGTGTCCCGATACGAAGAATAAACACTATGCTGGAAACTTTAATAGCGTATGATAAACAACTTTTCCTTTTCCTGAACAATCTGGGGGGTAGTACTTGGGATGGATTTTGGTTATTTCTTACCGATAAGTGGAGTTCCATTCCACTTTACCTATTTCTGGCCTATTTGTCCTTTAAAACCTTAGGATGGAAACAAACCTTATTTTTACTTGTAGCGGTGGCTTTACTCATTTTGGTAACCGATCAATTGGCAAATTTCTTTAAATACGGCGTGCAACGACTGCGGCCTTGTTACGATCCTACGGTAAATGAAGCAATGCGCTTAGTGAAGGCTTCATGTGGAGGTAAATTTGGCTATTTTTCTGCACATGCCGGAAATTCTGCTGCCATAGCTTTTTTCTTTAGTTATTTATTGGGCAAAAAGTATCGGTATTTAATGGTATTCCTTATAGTTTGGGCAATTTTAGTGGCTTACAGTCGCATTTATATAGGGGTACATTTCCCGTTAGATGTTCTTTCCGGTATGACAATTGGGATGCTCATGGGGTGGATTTCTGTAAAGTTATTTATCTTTACTCTTTCTAAAAC
Source organism: Arenibacter sp. (assembly GCA_041747755.1). GTDB lineage: Bacteria > Bacteroidota > Bacteroidia > Flavobacteriales > Flavobacteriaceae > Aurantibrevibacter. Next base: position 1,698 of record JBGTEN010000070.1, read on the forward strand.
GCTTGAATGATATCGAATAAAAGATATTGGTTTTTATTGCTTCTTACCGTTCTGGTGTATATCCTTGGAATGTTTGTTACCCTTTTTGAAAACGATTCTGCTCAGTTTGCTGTTATGGCCATGCGGATGTATCAGGAGAACGATTTTATCAATTTATTCAAGGGACCGGAACCCTATCTGGATAAACCCCACATGCATTATTGGTTGGCAGCTCTATCTTTTAAGATTTTTGGATTGCACGATTGGGCGTATCGCATCCCGGGAATTTTGTCCTCGCTTTTGGGCGCTTACAGTTGTTATGGCCTTGGCAAGTTGTTGTACACGAAAGAGGTCGGAAAGTTGTCCGCCCTTATTTTTTTAACTGCTCAGACCATTGTATTATCCAATATTGATGTCCGCACAGACGCGGTACTAACCGGATTTACTATTTTTTCTATATGGCAACTGGCAGCTTACATAGAATCCCGGTCTCTGATCAATATCGTTCTTGGCGCTTTTGGAGCAGGGATAGCTTTTTCGACAAAGGGGCAGATTGCATTGCTTGTCATTGGCTTGCCTATTCTTTGCCATTTGGTATATACCCGAAAATGGACTGTTTTAGCAAGTTGGAAGCTTATTCTTGGTGTATTTGCTTTCGGAATTACGATTGCTCCGATGCTTTATGCCTACTATCTTCAATTTGATATGCATCCGGAACTCATAATTCGCGGAAAAGGAAATCGAAGCGGTGTTTTCTTTATTTTTTGGGAACAGAGTTTTGAACGTCTTAGCGGAGAAGGAATGGGAAAAAACAGCAGCGATTACTTCTTTTTCTTTCATACATTTTTATGGGTTTTTCTTCCGTGGACGGTTTTGGGCTTAGTCGCTTTTGGGAGCAAACTCAGGCTGTTTTTCAAGGCGAAGTTTCAGGTAGTGTCACAATATGAGTTTTTGACGCTGGGCGGAATTACCCTCATATTTGCGTTAATCAGTTTTGCGCAATTTAAATTACCCCACTATCTAAATATTATTATTCCTCTTTTTGCCGTGCTTACAGCTTCCTATATTGCTACTTTGAATCGCGATACACATAAGCGAACCATGAAAACTTTATTAGGGTTTCAGTATTTTGTTTTGTGTTTGGTTTTTGTTGTTTCTGTCCTAATCTGTTATTTTGTTTTTAAAATAGAAAGTGTTTACGCCCATGTGCTACTCATCATTTTATTAATGGCGATTATCTATTTTAGTTTAAAAAGGGAATCTTACTTTTCGCGACTCATTACGATATCAGTATGTGCCTCGTTGTTACTAAATATGGTGCTGAATACTAATTTTTATCCTGCTCTTTTGGGCTATCAGGCGGGTTCCAGTATGGCGAAACTTGTTTCGGAAAACGATATTCCGGTTGAGGAAATTTATAAATTATCCCCAAGGCATACCTGGTCTTTGGATTTTTATAATCGGGAACCGCTTAAGATTGTTTCTTTGGAAAAGATAGGTAAGGACACCGCAATGTGGGTGTATGTAACGGATGCGGAACTGACTCAGCTCAAAAAAGAGGGTTTTGATTGGGATCAACAGATAACCGTGGCCGATTTTAGAATAACCCGTTTGCAAGCGAAATTCTTGAACCCCGCTACCCGAAAAGCAGTGTTAGAGCGCATGCATTTAATCCACCTACATTAAAAATTTTTGGCTTTAAGAAGTTATTCTCCCTGAGAAAGAATAGTTAAATCAGGCTTTTTTAAATGGTAGTATATACCGACAAGAGAGACAAAAGCGGTTATCAAAAAGAACAGCATACTGATACCTACAGAGATATTTTGGTCCAAGCCCAACCACATCGCACCATAGAAAAAGGTTACTTCTCTACTCCCGATACCACCTATGGTTAAGGGGAGTACGGAAACCAGAGAGGAAACTAGAAAAATAAATAGATAGGCTAAAATTTGTTCATCAATGCTCAAGGCTTTCAGGATGCAAAAAGCACTAATAATTTGAGCTAATTGTACCCATGCAGCAAATAAAAACGATTTCCAAAAAACAGGTAGGACATAGGCGAAATACCGTTTGTTTATCCACCAAAAAGTAGCGATACTAAGCGGTATGAGTAGTAACCATACCAGCTGATATTCCTTTATAAAGTCATTCGAAATAAAAAGAACAAAAACACAGGCATACACAAATAACAGCAACATACCACTGAGTCGATCCAGAACCAAGACACTGACGACTTTTTTGGTAGGGACCTCAAAATTTTTATTAATCAAATAGCCTTTATACGCATCCCCACCGATACCTCCGGGAAGAAAGAGGTTGTAAAACATGCCCAGAAGGTAGAGTTTGATATTGCTTTTTTGTGTGAGAAGCACTTCTATTTGATGAAAATACAGATTGAGACGAACGGATGAAATCACTTTTGAAAGCACAAAGAAGACTAACGCCAAAAGAAGGTAAACAGGGTTAGCTTTTTTAAGGATGAAAATGATCTCACCTATATCGAGTTTAGAAAAAACAAAATAGATAAGGATCGCACTAACAGCAATTTTTAAAAAAGTGATAAGCGAGTTACGCAGGTTGGTCGCCAATGGTAATATTTTTAATTCTGTAGGGTCTTTTGTTTTGCGATTCGTAATAGGTACGGATCAATAGTTCCATAACAATACCAATGGTAAACAATTGAATTCCGGCTAAAATAAACATCAAACCAAATATCAAAAGTGGTCGGTTGCCAATATCTTCTCCCATAAATTTTACGATTAAGAGATAGATATTGATAAAAACCCCAAGGATAATCAAGAGAAAACCAAAAATACCAAAAAGGTGAATAGGGCGTTGAAAATACTTTCTGATAAACAATAAAAGCATCATATCGGCTACAACCTTAAAGACACGTTCCAAACCATATTTGGATACCCCGGCATTTCTGGCGTGATGTTTTACCGGCACCTGTTTTATCTGTGCTCCTTCCAAATGAGCAAGAAGGGTAATAAAACGATGCATTTCCCCGTATAGATT
>JBGTEN010000071.1:0-2354 GCA_041747755.1 Arenibacter sp.
CGGGATGACCATTGAAAAGCATTAAGAATAAGCACATGAAAAACCAACCACCAAAATGGTCTAAAACAGAACTAAAAATCTACATTCTGTTACTTTGCGCAAACGCAGATTCTGTCATGACCGCAGATGAAATTCGGCTCATTAAAGCAAAGACCGCTCCTGAAGTTTATGAGCGTATTTACAACGAGTTTAGTGAGGACGAAGAAGACAGCAGCCTTGAAAAAATTGAGGCCTCTGTAGCCAAGCATCACTTTTCTATTATGGAGCTTTCAGAACTTAAAAAGGAAATGTATAGCGTCTTTATCTCGGATAACAATTTTGAATTTAAGGAACGTTATTTATGTAAGATTTTAGACAACATTATATATTAATAAGAGGACCTAAACGAGTATTCTCAACCTTTTTAATTTTTAAATTCTTGTACAATTTTGGGGTTCCTTCTCCTATATAATTGTTCTAGTTGCTTATAGGAAATAAACCATGCCGCTAACCAAACCGAAAGAAACCGAAGCCTTAAAAGTTTATCATCAGTATTGGGATAGTTATTTCAATAGAGATGTTGCAACTTTTGGTACTACGCTCGATGAAGCCTATGAGATGATAGGCACCTCTTCATCCGAAATCTGCCATAACAAAGCGGATGGGATTGCATTTTTACAAGCCCAGATTACCGAGGTAGTCGGAAAAGTGGAAATGAGAAACCGGACGATTTCTTCAAAGCAGGTAAACAACATGTTTCTTATCCTTGAAAATTGTGACATCTATGTGGCTGGAGAACCGGAATGGAATTTCTACTCTAAACTGAGATTGTCAACCCTGCTTCATGAAACGGCATCCGGTTGGAAAGTGCTACAGCAGCACGGCTCAATTCCGGATGGAAAAGTGCAGGAAGGGGAAACCCTTGCATTTCAAAAAATTAGCAAAGAGAATTTAGAACTCCGTGATGCCGTTAAACGCAGAACTGCCGAATTGGAGAATAAAAATCGGGAATTGGAAATTGAAGCAGCACTGGAAAGGGTCAGGGGGCTGACCATGGCAATGCACAGCAGCGAGGATATGGGAAAATGCATCATTAAGATGTTCTCCGAACTTACGGCCTTGGGGGTGGATGAAGGTACCCGATTTGGTATCGGAATTCTGAACCATGACAACGAAAACAATCAGCTTTGGACGGCCCGCAAAGATGGGGATGAAGTCAAAATGCATATCGGCAACATCGATATGGCCTCACATCCTTTGCTGAAAAGTGCCCGTAAGGCTTGGAAAGCGCAGATTCCCTTCCACAAGTATGTATTGGAAGGGGAAGATTTGCTGAATTATTACCGGATGCTCAATAATGCGCCTGACTACAAAATTCAGATCCCGTTAGAAAAATTACCGAAAAAGGAAATCCAACACTGTTTTATTTTTGAACATGGATTTTTTTATGCTTTCAGTCCAAGAGAATTCCAACCCGATCTGATTCACATAACAAAAAGATTCAGTTCACTTTTTGAACAAACTTACCGACGGTATCTGGATTTGGTAAAAGCTGAATCCCAAGCCCTTGAAGCCCAGATTGAGGCTGCTTTAGAGAGAGTTCGTAGCTGTTCTTTAGCCATGCACAAAAGTGAGGAGTTGCATAAAGTGATTTTTGTAGTAGCCGAGCAGATTGCCGGTCTCGACATATACTATGATTCTGTCCACTTTTTGGACATTCAGGAAGATGGGGGTTTGGAGATGTGGGTAGCTACTTTAAGTCAACATTATGCTCCGAAGATTTTTGTACCCTATCTGGATCATCCTTTCTTTAATCAACTTATCAAGGCAAAAAAAGAAGGCATAGAACTGCACTCCAGAGTTCTTGATTTTGAAGAGAAGAATTCGTTTTTCCATCACTTTTATAAAAACACCATTGCCAAAAGTACACCTGATGAAAGAAAACAATTCGTATTTCAAAGTAAAGGACTCGCATGGTCATCCTTTCCTGCAAATTCTCTTTCTCTTTTGATAGCCAATTATCAAGCCAGACCGTATTCCGATCAGGAAAATGAAGTTTTTAAACGCTTTGCAAATGTCTTTGAACAAGCCTACACCCGCTTTCTAGACTTGCAAAAAGCAGAAGCACAGGCAAGGGAAGCTCAGATTGAAGCAGCACTTGAAAGAGTTCGATCCAGAACCATGGCCATGCATCATACCGAAGAACTTAAAGAAGTCATTCAAGTAGTGTTTGACCAATTCGTGGGATTGAATATCAACGTTGAACATGCCGGATTTATTCTGGACTACAAGGAACGGGAGGATATGCATATCTGGTTGGCAGACCACCAACAAGGTGTGCCCACTGAGATCACCATTCCCTATTTTGAATCCCC
>JBGTEN010000072.1:0-10204 GCA_041747755.1 Arenibacter sp.
TAAAAGGTAAGAAGCGTCCCAGTAAAAACCGTGTTCTCGATACTCCCGAAAATTCAGGCTTCTTTTGGAAATACCTGAACTGCCAGTTTTTGCAACTGAAAACTATATACTGTAGACTGTATACTGATTACTGAAAACTGATTACTGATTACTGAAAACTGAAAAACTAATGCGCCACCACGTAAGGGGTAAGGTGAAACGACTGGGAAGAAGCCACCCGAACCGCTCTCGCCCACCCCTCAGGGAGTTCTTCTTTTAAGAGATCGCCGGGTTTTAGTGCCGGGAATATTTCCCCGTAGTGTTTTATCACCGTAAAATCGGTCCGCCGCATTCTGTGCCAGGGGCGTAATTCCCGAGTGGACTGCAATCCCATAGACCCTAAAATTTCGGCGGTGCTATGCATCGTCTGTTCATGGTACGAAGCCGTTCTTTGGGCTTTATGATTCACATCAAGGCCCTTCATTAACATCTCATTTTGTGTAGCCACTCCGGTGGGACAGTCGTTGGAGTTACAACGCAAAGCCTGGATACAGCCAATGGCCAACATCATCCCTCGGGCGGAATAGCAGAGATCGGCACCGATAGCAATATTTTTAATAATATCAAAAGCGGTAATGATTTTGCCGCTGCATATAATTTTGATTTTATCCCGTAGCAGATAGCCCACCAACGCATTATGCGCAAAAATAAGCGACTCCACCATAGGCGCGCCCACACTGTCGGAATACTCAATAGGCGCGGCACCTGTGCCGCCTTCACCGCCGTCAATGGCGATATAGTCGGGTTTAATCCCGGATTCTACCATAGCCATACACAGGGAAATAAATTCCCTTCGCTTCCCGATACACAGCTTTATACCAATGGGTTTTCCTTCAGACAAATCCCGTAATTTTTTTATAAAATACATGAGTTCCATTGGTGTTTGGAACGCAGAATGCGCCGGGGGTGACAAGACCGTTTTGCCGATGGGTACATTTCGGATTTCGGCAATTTCCCGGGTAACTTTCTCTGCCGGGAGAATGCCCCCATGCCCGGGTTTTGCGCCCTGAGAAAGCTTTATTTCGATCATTTTTACATTGGGACTCTTTGTTTTCATTTGAAACAGGGTATCATCAAAATTCCCTTCCAGAGTTCGCGCGCCAAAATAACCTGTTCCCAATTGCCAAATAATATCGCCTTCGTGCTCCAGATGATATTGCGTTAAGCCGCCTTCGCCCGTATTATGGGCAAAACCACCCATTTTTGCCCCTTTATTAAGTGCCATCACTGCATTTCTGCTTAAAGAGCCATAACTCATGGCTGCAATATTTAAAATACTGGCATTGTACGGTTGTTTACAATCCGGTCCGCCAATGGTGACCCGTAGTGATTTCGGATCCACATGCACCGGGGCTAAGGAATGGTTGACCCACTCATACCCTACTGCATACACATCGAGTTGCGTTCCAAAAGGCAAGCTGGACAATTCCTTTTTTGCCCGTTGGTAAACGATAGAGCGTGACTGCCGGTTTAGGGGCGCCCCGCTGAAATTGGATTCTATAAAATACTGGCTTATTTCCGGACGGATGCTTTCAAAGAGGTACCGGAAATTGCCTACCAAAGGAAAGTTTCTTCTAATGGTATGTTTTTTCTGAAATATATCCCGAAGTCCGATGATAATAAGGGGACCAATAGCTAAGAAACTCCATAAAATGGGCAACCAAAAGAGGGCCATACCGGTAATAAATAAGGTGATTATTACAGCCGACCAAATAAATGCTTTTCTCATGCAATTAGATTTTTGGCAAAAGTATTATTTTTTTGGTGTTGTTTGGCGTTTAGCGCCTAGCGGTTTTGGGAATGTACGCTGAGGCTTGGGTTTTCAAACTCCCCTTTCTCTGCCTTTGGCAGATTCATTCCCCTCTTCGTCTGAAGAGGGGAGCTTTTATTACTGCTTCCCTGATATTGCTTCCTGTCTAAATAAAAAATTATAGAAACAAAAAAGCTCCTCCCCTTAGTCAAGGGGAGGTGGATTTGCTTTAGCAAAGACGGAGGGGATTGAAAGTCGAAGCGATAAAAAGCAACAATAAATTACCTTTGTGGCTTCGACCCCGATAGGAATCGGGGCTCAGCCACCGGAGCACATTCACCCGACATACTTAATACTTAGTACTGAAGACTGAAACTGAACACCGACAACTGACACCTATCCCATCGTATTTTTAAACTCCCGTATCCACAAAATACATTTTCAGCGCGCCCCGGTTCTTTACTTCAATTTCCCCGCGGTAGGTGCAGTTCCAACTATCTTTTATCAGCTCGTAGGTTGCTTCACTGACATTTATTTTTCCCGGGTCGGAGAGGGTTTCCATTCGGGCGGCGACATTCACGGTATCACCCCAAATGTCATAGGCAAATTTTTTGGTTCCCACTACCCCGGCCACTACAGGACCGGTATTGATTCCGATACGAATATCGAAACTCATTGCATTGGCAGCCACATCATTTTTTGTTTCTTCTACAAAGTGCACTATTTCCAAGGCGGCAGAGACCATTTTGTGTGCATGATCCGCGGTCTGCTGATGCAATCCCCCCGCACACATATAGGCATCGCCAATAGTTTTAATTTTTTCCAAACCGTACTTTTCCATGATTTCATCGAAACGGGAAAAATAAAATCCTACGGTCTCCACTAAAGTTTCGGGAGAAAGTTTTTCCGAGTAGGCGGTAAACCCTTTAAAATCACTGAATAAAACCGTGACGGCCTCGTATTTTTTTGCTTTTACAACTCCATTTTGCTTTAATTCTGCTGCCGTTTCCTCAGGGAGAATATTCAGCAACAGGCGATCGGACCGATCCCGTTCTTCCTCTATAATTTGCTTTGTTTTGCGTACAAACACATAGCGTCTGTATAATAAAATAGCTAGCAATCCAATAAGAAACAAAGCTATTCCTGTGGCGATAACCACAATACGCTGGTTTTTTCGTTTTTGTTCAAGCAGGTTTACCTCTATTTGCTTTTGGGAAACTTCGAAGTCGCTACGCTGTTCTGCTAAATTTTGTACAGTTTTTATATTGATAAGACTATCCCTATAAACGATATGATCTTTATAATGTTTATACGAAACAACTAATTCACCAATAAGTTCATAAAGTTGTGAAAGTTTAAGATTAGCGTCCACAATTTGCTCTTTTAAGCCAAACTCTTTTGCAAGGGAAAGGCTCTTATGGGCATAATTAATAGCGGTTTGGTGCTCCTCTTTTTCCAAATAAATGTCCGCCATGGACATTAAATAGACACTTACAGGATTATAGTCCTGTGATTCTTGTAAAATGCGAATAGCTTCATTGATATTTTTTTCTGCCAAATCATTTTTACCGGTGTTGGCATAGACCATACCTATATTGCCCAAGGTATAAGCTTTCCCTACATCATAATTAACACTTTCAAATAGTGCTCCCGATTCATTAAAATTGAGAATGGCTGCGTCATATTCCTTATTTCGAAATAGTTCATCACCGGCGTTTAAAATAACAGACGCCAAAGCAAGAGTATCTGAGGTGTTACGTAAAGAAGCAATTGCTTTTTTATAGTAGAGCATTGCATTTTTATGATTGTTTGATATCGAATAAATATCTGCAATTGCTCCATAGGAACCGCCTTCGCGCGAAATAAATTTTTCTTGCTTTGCGACTTGAGCACTTTTAAAATAGGATGCTAAAGCTTCCTCTAAATCACCAACAAATTGTTGGGCATCCCCTTTACGAACTAAGCCGAAATATAAATAATCATAATTTCCATTTTCTTTGGCTAATGATATTAATTCCTCCGAATATGCGAGTTTCTTACTGTAGTCATTTACTTCATTAAATGATAAATCATCAAGCAATTTTAATTTTTGTAAACCTTTTAGAGTATCTACTTCATATATTTTAAATAAACTATCAGCTATCCGCTGGTCTTGGGCGACAACCATTTGAAACTTCAAACAAAAAACCCAAATAACAATAGTAATGCATTGTTTTACAAATGACATTTTATTGTGTTGCTCGAATTTGAATTTTCGGGTCAATCTGATAATTACCTTTCAGAACTCCGGAATTATACACTGCAAATTTAATTATATAAGATTCGGCATCATTATTCTGGGCATTTACGATAGTGCCAGTAATTGTGGCTGCCCCCGGGGCCGCTTGCAAATCAGAATTACCAAAAAGATTTTTGCCGTCTTCATAATCAATATCTGTAATAACCACTGTGTCAACCCCGGGATTGGTGACTGATATCCCGCTCCAGGTAATGGTATCATTGTTGGCAGCTATAATTACAAAATTTTCATTCGTTACCCCATTGGAGTTTCCTTGAAATGAACAATTCGCATCAATCAATTCCGTAGTAGTTGGTGACGGAGGAATATTAGCCGTGTTTACTTGTAAAACAATGGAATGAGCAGTTGATACGGGTGGTGATGGTGGTGTTGGAGGTGCTCCGCACATAATGTTGGTTTTTAGGTTAGTATTTGTTGTTTAAGGTACTAAATTTCTTGTCATCTGCGTGGTGAATTGTACGAAACACTATAATTATTGTCCGAACGCCTGCAATTAGTTATCAAAAGCACTTTGAAAAGACTAATATTTATTCTTCATGAATTACCAAATTTTTATAGTTTATGCAAACCTTACTCTATTTTGCTTTAGAAATCTTTGAATCAAATAGGTGAAACATACTCAAAGTAACGGGTAGTACCTCTATTTCCTACCGGATCATATTTAAATCCAAGAAATCGAAACCAGGAAATTTGGTTTGGATGTATTGCTTCTGAATACAGACCACAGATGCACCCCTTATGCAGAAGGGCTTGCTCTCTTAAAATCTTGCGCATATCAAAACTTAGCTTCATAGCATGCTGCTCCATATGGGTGCTGGCTATAAAAAAGGTTTCATACTTTTTTTCCTCAATTTTAAAGCCCCCCAGAATAGCAATGGGTTCGTTATTATCGGTTCTCCAGATATGAGTGTACCCATCTAAACGGGTTCGTTCCAATTGGTTTTCGATATAAGAAAGCATCGCCTCTTTCCGTTGACTATCCGCCAGTTGCCATTCTTGGGCCGATAGGGTCCATGGATGATTCAGTATATAAGAAATATCAGTTTGTTTTATGTCATGCATGGTTGGTTCTTAGTCTTACCAGAATACTAATTTCTAGCATCAAATCGTACTCTGGTGAATTTAGCGAAAATACGCAAACTAACAATTCCTATTTTTTCCGATTCCTTCAAGCAGTTCATTATCGCTTTTCTTACTTTTACGGTTTACTATTTATACGCATGATGACTTCGTCCGTTCTTGAAAACTATGCCAAATTACTGGTTCACTATTGTTTGGATTTACAACCCAATGAAAAATTATTTATCCACAGTACTACCTTGGCGGAACCTCTGGTTCGGGAGGTGTTACGGGAAGCAATTAAAGCCGGAGCTATTGTAGAATATCAGTTGGACATCGCTGAGGAACAAGCCATTCGTTTGTCTCACTCCAATACAAAACAATTGTCTCATGTCCCTACACTGCGGTCGGAGGCTATGACCCACTTTGATGCCTATCTAAAAATTTTGGCACCCCATACCCTCCTGGAGAATCAGGAAAATTTCAAAGAAAAACTAAGAATCCAACAAGCTGTCTTAAAACCGATGTCGGATACCTATTCCAAACGCACCGCTGAGGGTACACTGAAAAGGAGTCTTTGCCTCTACCCTACCCAAGCCGGTGCCGATTTGGCGGGGATGACGCTAGAAGAATACAGTCAGTTTGTCTACCATGCCTGTCGCCTTTTTGATGCCGATCCAAAGGGTTCTTGGTTAGCACTTCGGGCAGAGCAACAGCATTTGGTGGACTACCTGAATAAGGTGTCAGACATCCGCTACCTAGCGCCCGGTACAGATATTCAGTTTAGTGTACAAGGCCGCAAGTGGATGAATAGTGATGGACGGAGCAATATGCCCAGCGGGGAAGTATTTACCGGTCCGGTGGAGGACAGCGTTGAGGGAACGGTGTATTTTAGTTTTCCTTCGCTATATGAGGGGCAAGTAGTAAAAGGTATCCGCTTAACGGTCTCCAAAGGAAAAGTGATACATTGGACCGCCGATGAAGGCCAAGACCTCTTGGACGAGTTGTTTACCGTGCCGGGAAGTCGCTTTTTTGGCGAAGTGGCTATTGGCACCAATTACAACATTCAACAACCCACCCTAAACATTTTGTTTGATGAAAAGATTGGCGGCACCATTCATATGGCCGTGGGACAATCCTATCTGCAAACCGGTAGAACAAACAATTCTGTTATTCATTGGGATATGATTACCGATATGCGCCAAGGCGGACAAATTTATGCCGATGGGATATTGATTTACGAAAACGGCAGGTTTTTGATATAGGGGTTGGTTGATGGTTGATGGTTGTTCGTAAAACGAATAAGCGCAAGTTCAAGCATCAAGTGCAAATTCAAAAAACAAAACTAGAAACTGAGAAACTTGAAACTTTTCTCGATGGCTATTAGCTGTTAGCTTTTGATTTTGCCTAATTATCACTAGAGTCGATTTGAATGATTCCGAGTACTGCGGATCAGCAGGACAATAATGGGACGTTTGTAATTCTGACCCCGAGAATTCGGGGGAAGAATCTTTTGGCACACATCAGGTTGCCGACGTTGTTTCCCCTTGGGTTGTCCACATCAAGACCATCAAGATGCTTCCCCCGAATTCTCGGGGTCAGAATGACAATGGGCTGTTACCATGGTTCAAACTCAAAATAAAAAAGTCAAATTACCAAATCAACAAATTATCAAATTAACCCCTTTCACCTACTCTTTAATTCTAAAAAAGCATTTTGGAGCCTTTGGGTAATGCTTCCCACCGCTTTGTCTTGGTAGAATAGATGGTCGTCTATTTGTTGAATCGAGGCAATCTGGGTGCTTGTTCCGGTTAAAAAGGCTTCATCCATATGTTTGATATCCGCCTTTAAAACAGCGGTTTCCTCTACTTTAATGTTCAGCTTTTTGCATAATTGTAATACAATTTTTCGGGTGATGCCATCCAAAATAAAAGTGTTGGCCGGATGGGTGTAGACTACTGCGTTCTTAACAAAAAATACATTGCAATGCGAAGCCTCCGTGACTACGCCATTGCGTACCAGCACGGTTTCATAACATCCGTTTTGCATCGCATATTCATTTGCCATGACATTGCCCAGCAAGGAGGTCATTTTAATATCGCAACGCAACCATCGCATATCTTCCGCAGTGACCACCGAAGCGCGAACGGTATTAATGTCCGGTAAAACCTTGGGAAGGGCGTACATCATCACCGTTGGGGTGGTGTTTTTTGGATAGGCATGTTGTCTGGGTGCCACGCCACGGCTCACCTGAATATACAAAAGGCAATCTTTCCCAACTAAATTGGTTTGTTGCACTAAGAGGGGAATTTCCTTACGCAGCAAATCTACATTATAAGCGATGTTAATTTCGGATAGGCAGTACTTTAGGCGCTGCAGATGCTCCTCTTCATAAAAAAACCGGTTCCCTATCTGAACCATGACCTCATAGATACCATCTCCAAAGAGAAAACCTCGGTCAAAAACGGAAATCGTAGCTTCTTTGGAGGGTACAATCTTTCCGTTAAGATATACTTTATCGGGATAAGGATTCATTTACTTTTCCTTTTTAGTGGACAGCAGCCACCGAAGGACCTTCGTAGGTAACCCTGTAAATGGCATCCCCAAAATCGTCTGAAATCAGTAAAGAACCATCGTTTAAAAACAGTAAATCCACCGGTCTGCCGAAGGGTTCCTGAGATGCTTCATCTAACCAACCTTCTATAAAAGACTCATAGCCTACCGATTTGTTGCCATCCAACTTCACCATTGCAATACGGTAGCCCACTTTTTTGGAACGGTTCCAGGAGCCGTGTTCGGCAATAAGGGCCGTATTCTTATAGGTGTCCGGGAACATCCCTCCGGTAGGGAATTTTATTCCCAAAGGAGCCACATGCGCCCCTAAAGCTTGTACCGGTGGAACAAAATCAGAACAAGGGCGTTGGTCGCCAAACTCGGGGTCTTTTACCGTACCCCCATGACAAAAAGGATAACCAAAATGCTGTCCGGCTTCAGAGATTCTATTCAGCTCACAAGGAGGAACATCATCGCCCATCATGTCCCGACCATTATCGGTAAACCACATATCTCCGGTTTCCGGATGCCAGGTAAAGCCTACGGTATTGCGTACCCCTCTGGCAACAATTTCGCGATTGCTACCGTCCGGATCCATACGAGTAATGGTACCAAAACGCTCATCTTCCCCGGTCCGGTCACAAATATTACAGGGGGCACCAACAGGGACATACAATTTTCCATCTGGTCCAAAAGCGATGTATTTCCAGCCATGATGAAATTCGGTGGGAAAATCATTGTAAACCACTTCCGGTTCGGGGAGGCTGTCTAAATGTTGTTCTATATTTTTATAACGCAATAGGCGGTCTACCTGAGCGACATAAAGGTCTCCATCCTTAAAGGCGATGCCGTTGGGAACTTCTAAAGTGGAATCCAGAATTATGGTACGATCGGCACGGTAATCCCCGTCCCTATCTTGAATAGCGTACACCGTTTTATCGTTTCTGGTACTAACAAACAAGGTGCCGTCTGTTCCCATGGCCATGGATCGGGCACCATCAATGCTGTCGGCAAAGACGGTTATTTTAAATCCCTCGGGAAGTTTTAACCGGTCTATGGGTAAGAGCGAAGCTTTTTCCTCGTATTCAATTTTTGGCACAACTTCAGCCGGGGCTTCTTTTTTTTGATTACAGGCAATGATTCCTAAAAATAGGCCGCTCATCAGGAATGTTTTTTGAAGGGTTTTTGTGTTTTTCATAGGATAACATTAAAATTATTAATCGCCAGGGAACGTTTTGAATCCCAAAACTACTGCATACAACTAACTTTCAAGAGGTGAATTCAATTTCATTTTATAGGATATCGACTTTTCTCAAAGATAAGGCAATATGCTTATAAAAGAAAAATAGACCTCCTACCCTCCAACCTGGAATAAATGAGAAATGTTTGACGAGCTCAACCCAATTTCTCTTTAAAAAAAGCAATGGTCCGCTGCCAGGCGAGTTCCGCTGCGGCTTTGTCATAACGTGGAGTGGTGGTATTGTGAAATCCGTGGTTTACACCCGGATAGTTGATAAATTCATATTCCTTTTGATGATGTTTTAGTGCTGCCTCATAGGCCGGCCAGCCCTCATTCACACGGGTATCCAGTTCTGCATTTTGAATTAGCAAAGGCGCCTGGATTCGGTCGATATTTTCAGTGGGTTGTCCGCCATAAAAAGGCACAGCAGCGGCTAAATCGGGTAATCGCACTGCCATCATATTGGAGACCCATCCGCCAAAACAAAAGCCTACTACGCCTACTGTTCCGGTACAATTGGGATGTGCTTTTAGATACGCATACGCGGCGATAAAATCCTCCAGAATTTCATTGCGATCGCGCTTGCTTTGCATTTCCCGTCCTTCATCGTCATTCCCCGGATAGCCACCCAGCGGAGTTAAAGCATCGGGAGCCAAAGAGATAAAACCTTCCAAAGCCGCTAGTCGGGCTGTATCTTCAATATATGGATTTAAGCCCCGATTTTCATGCACTACCAAAATTCCACCTAATTTTTTGGTATTCCCGGATGGTTGAGAGAGTAAGCCTTTTATGCTTCCTCCACCGTTAGGAGAATCGTACGTAATATAATCAGAATCAAGTCGCGGATCGTTTTGTGGTACTAGAAGAGTATCCACATAATTCGGCATTAAAAAGCTCATTAAAGACGCCACTGTAATTCCGCCAACGGCATAAAGCGATAGTTTTTCTATAAAAGCACGGCGGGGAATACGATTGTGGGCATAATCATCGTACAGATCAAATACTTCTTGTTTAATGTTTTCTTTGTTGAGCTTTTTCATAGCGGTGACTGTCAATTAGAGTTTGTGAATTTAAGTAGGTCTAAATATAAGGAGTTTAGGGGATTATTGTTCGGTGAAAAGTGGAAAATGCGAAAAAGTCGAAGGTTGAAGGTTGAAGTTCATCGAAGGTTCAAAGTTCATGGCATTTTTTTGGTTGTCAATCATTTAAGTAAAAACGGCGGTGGAAAATTGCATAAAAAAAGGTATCATAAGGAAAAAATAAT
>JBGTEN010000073.1:0-21865 GCA_041747755.1 Arenibacter sp.
AAAATTAAATTGTGCTGCTAAGGTAATGATTAAATTTCAAATTTACTATGCATGCATAGTAAATAATAATATTAATTTTAATTCTGCGAGCTTAATATTTGGTAGATAATTTCCTATTTTTGCGAGGGTTTTAGTAAAAAATAAGTTAATTTAAATTCATGAAAACAATACAATTTAGAGAGGCCATTTGTGAGGCGATGTCAGAAGAAATGAGAAGAGACGACTCTATTTACCTTATGGGTGAAGAAGTTGCGGAGTACAATGGCGCTTACAAAGCCTCTAAAGGCATGTTAGATGAGTTTGGTCCTGAGCGCATTATTGATACACCCATTTCTGAATTAGGCTTTGCAGGAATTGGTGTAGGTTCTACAATGGAAGGAAACCGGCCTATAATTGAATTTATGACTTTTAATTTTGCTCTTGTCGGGATAGATCAAATAATTAACAATGCTGCTAAAATTAGACAAATGTCGGGAGGGCAATTTAATTGCCCAATCGTTTTTCGGGGTCCAACTGCTTCTGCTGGTCAGTTGGCCGCAACTCATTCTCAAGCATTTGAAAGTTGGTATGCCAATTGCCCTGGACTTAAGGTAGTTGTGCCCTCTAATCCTGCTGATGCAAAAGGATTGTTAAAGGCTTCTATAAGAGATAATGATCCAGTAATTTTTATGGAGTCTGAGCAAATGTATGGTGATAAAGGAGAAGTTCCTGAAGAGGAATACACTATTCCATTAGGAGTTGCCCATATCCGAAGAGAGGGAAAAGATGTTACCATAGTTTCTTTTGGGAAAATCATTAAGGAAGCGGATAAGGCGGCTGAGGAGTTGGAAAAGGAAGGTATTAGTTGCGAAATAATAGATTTGCGGACGGTCAGACCTATGGATATTAATACCATTCTTACATCTGTAAAAAAGACTAATAGACTAGTTATTTTAGAGGAGGCTTGGCCTTTTGGCAATGTGGCTACAGAAATCACATACCAAGTACAGTCAAAAGCATTTGATTTTTTGGATGCCCCTATTATAAAGATTAATACCGCAGATACTCCTGCTCCTTACTCTCCGGTTTTATTAGCAGAATGGTTACCGAATCACGAAGATGTGGTAAAAGCTGTTAAGAAAGTGTTATACAAATAATAGAATTCATTTTCTAAAGGTATATTAGCTTCGATAATCATAGGGTTGTCGAAGTTTTTATTTTAAAATATATTTCATTCCTTTAAACATCTACACTGAGTGTCTTTTAAATACTATTTAGCAAACCAGTTCGCTATAATTTTAAGTCGTTAATTTCGTTATAACACTGTAGATGAAAGGATTATTAATTCCTATTTTTTTTCTCTTTTTTGGAATCATATTTGCCCAGACCAAAGTAAGCGGCATTGTAGTGGATGATTCCGGATCACCGGTAGCATTTGCAAATATTTTGTTTAAAAATTCTGCAGAAGGTACCATTACCAATGATGACGGCAGATTTTATTTAGAGTCCGAGACAAATTATCAAGTTCTTCAGGTTTCCTTTATAGGATATGAATTACAGGAAGTTAGTTTGGCATCTAAAGTTAATTACAACATGCGTGTTGTATTGCAAGAGGGCAGCGAACAACTGGATGAATTTGTAATTTATGCAGGAAAGCAATCCAAAAAGAATAATCCTGCTATTGATATTTTACGAAGAATATGGGCAAAAAAAAGGTCTAACGGGGTCCATATGTTTAAACAATATCGCTATGATAAATATGAAAAAGTAGAATTTGACCTTAATACTATCGATAGTGCTGTAATAAAAAGTAAGATTTTTAAGGGTCTCGAGTTTATTTTTGATGATCTGGATACTTCCCGAATAACAGGAAAGACCTACTTACCTATTTTTATAAATGAAACCTTTTCCAAGGTTTATGGGGATAATTTAATCAACACGAAAAAGGAGGATATCTTAGGGAATAAAAATTCAGGCTTCAGTAACAATCAGGCTCTTACAGCTTTTATTCAGGATCTTTATTCAGAATACAATGTTTACGACAATTATCTTAAGTTTTTTGACAAGAGTTTCACAAGTCCCTTATCAAGAACGGGAATTGATACTTACAATTATGTACTTGCAGATAGTGCTTTTATAGATAAAAAGTGGTGCTACAATATTATTTATTATCCCAGAAGAAAAAACGAATTAACATTTAAAGGCGATTTTTGGGTAAATGATTCTACCTATGCCATTAAAAAAATAAATTTAGAAGTAACTAGAAGCGCCAACGTCAATTGGGTTAAAGAAATATACATAGAACAGGAGTTTGAGGTGGTTAATGATTCTGTCTTTTTGCTGAAAAGGGATTATATGTTAAGCGATTTTAGTCTCAATAAAAAGGAAAGCTCTAAAGGCATTTATGGAAAAAGAACAACTGTATTCGACAATTATATTTTTGATGATCCAAAACCTAAAACATTCTACAAACCCAATGCCAATGCTTTTGACCCCTCTTTGGTAAACCGGGATGATGCATTTTGGGAAGGCAATCGTCTGGAGCCACTAAATAAAGATGAGAAGGGTATCTATCAATTACTGGACACCCTTAAAACCGTCCCTAAATTTAAAACCTATTATAATATAGTAAGCATTTTGGGATCCGGTTATATTGAAATCGACAAATGGAACATGGATATTGGTGACATTTACAGTGTTTTTGGATACAATGATGCAGAAGGAATACGCTTACGTGGTGGAGGCAGGACCTATTTCGGACAAAATGATTTGTGGCGTTTAGAAGGGTATATGGCCTATGGTTTTAGGGATCAAAAGTTCAAACATGGATTTTCAGCTAAATGGTTGCTTGATAAACGAAATAGAATAATTGTTTCCGGCGGTAATAGACGAGATATAGAGCAATTAGGCTTAAGTTTAACAGCTACCAATGACGTATTGGGCAGAAGTATTGCCTCCTCATCTGTTTTTGCCGTGGGTACTAATGATAGGTTAACCAACATTAATTTAACTACTTTTAATGTTGAACTAGAGCCTTTAAATAATTTTAGAATAGGAATAGGTAGTTCATTTAGAACCTTGAGTTCTGCTTTACCAAATGCTTTTAGTTTGGATTACTTGGATGCGGACGCTCCAAGCGGTATTTCTTCTGAAATAAGGCAATTTGATCTAAATAGTGTGCTTATATATACTCCCGGGAAGAGAACAATAGGATACGGCGTTGAAAGAACCGATATTAATGACAATTATAGCACCATGTATCTTCGGTATACTAAAGGCGTAAAAGGGTTTCTGGAAAGTGATTTTGATTATCAGAAACTGCAATTTTCCTATACACAGCCTTGGCAACTGGGTAGTTTTGGCCGCCTTTTCTCTACAGTTGAATTAGGTAAAACCTTTGGTGAAGTTCCCCTTGGGTTGTTAAATGTTATCCCGGGGAATCAAACATTATTTTCAATTTATAATACCTTCCCAAACTTAGATTTTTATGAGTTTGTAACCGATACCTATGTATCCTTGCACTTGGAACAAAATTTTAATGGTAGGTTTTTTTCAAGAATTCCGTTTATGCGGAAATTAAACCTAAGAGAGATCGTGGGGTTACGGGGTGTTTGGGGCGAACTTTCAGATACGAACATTTTATTAAGTAGCCCAACAAACATAATGCTTAATGCACCCAATGATAAAATCTACTGGGAGTATTCTTTCGGAGTTGGGAACATTTTCAAAATTTTTAGAATCGACTTTAATTTCAGGGGTAATTATTTAGATACTCCCAATGCCAGACCTTTTAGCGTTACGGGCTCCTTCGGATTTAGTTTTTAAATCAAACCCAGAAGTTGATTCATATTGAATTTAGTAGTTAAGCGGTTTATTTGGACGTTCACTTTTTTAGCCAAACATTAAAGGAAGCAAACTTATTATTTGGAGTATCTTTGCGCCCAAATTAAAATAGTTATGAGTGCAAGTGAATCAATTTCTTTTGATGTGTTAATAGAGATTCCCAAGGGAAGTAGGAATAAATATGAATATGATTTTGTTTTAAATAAAATTCGTTTTGATAGAATGCTTTTTTCTTCAATGATGTATCCCGGAGATTATGGCTTTATTCCAGAAACCTTAGCTTTAGATCAAGATCCTTTGGATGTTCTGGTACTGGGAACGGAACCAACATATCCCATGGTAGTTATGGAAGTTAAGCCTATTGGAGTTTTTCATATGACGGATGAAAAAGGACCTGATGAAAAAATAATTTGTGTACCGGTTTCGGATCCTATTTGGAATCAAAACAAGGATATAAGTGATTTAAACCCTCATAGACTCAAGGAAATTGAACATTTCTTTCAAGTTTATAAGGATTTGGAGGAGAAAAAAGTAGATGTTGGGGGCTGGGGAGATGCTGAAGAAGCAATTGCAATTTATCATAAATGTGTAAAGCGCTATGATGATAGCGAACATAAAAAGAAACGTACTTTCACCATTTAATT
The DNA here is from genome assembly GCA_041747755.1 of Arenibacter sp. Lineage (GTDB taxonomy): Bacteria > Bacteroidota > Bacteroidia > Flavobacteriales > Flavobacteriaceae > Aurantibrevibacter. Next base: position 4,467 of record JBGTEN010000073.1, read on the forward strand.
GGCTTAATCCAAGTATGAAAAGTCGCCCTTAATAATGAAGTGCGGCTTTTTTTATTGTTAGTGATTTCATACATTTGCCGCCAACTAAATAACAAAATCACAATCTAATATGGAATTAATAGTAAAATTTCTACCTGTTTTTGGTGTACTGGGTCTCATTTTTGTGTTTCTAAAAAATGGATGGGTCTCAAAACAAGAAGCGGGTAATGAAAGAATGACCAGAATTGCAAAAAGTATTGCGGATGGTGCAATGTCTTTTCTAAAGGCCGAATATAAAATTCTTTCAATTTTCGTAATCGCCGTAGCCATATTGCTATATTTTAAAGGAACCGCAGAGGCCGGTTCTCATGGTATGGTAGCTATATCTTTTATAGTAGGAGCTATATGCTCTGCTTTGGCTGGTTTTATAGGTATGCGTGTTGCAACTAAAGCTAATGTTAGAACTACCCAGGCTGCCAGAACTTCTTTGGGAAAAGCCTTGGAGGTTGCCTTTGCGGGCGGCGCAGTAATGGGTCTTGGTGTAGTGGGTCTAGGGGTTTTAGGTCTTAGCGGTTTATTTGCAATATACCAGAACATTTGGCCGGGTGCAGATAATTTAGCATTAGTTTTAAACGTCCTTTCAGGATTTTCGTTGGGAGCTTCTTCTATAGCATTGTTCGCACGTGTTGGTGGTGGAATTTACACCAAAGCTGCCGACGTTGGGGCTGATTTGGTAGGTAAGGTAGAAGCTGGTATTCCAGAAGATCACCCGTTAAATCCTGCTACAATTGCAGACAACGTAGGTGATAATGTGGGTGATGTGGCCGGAATGGGTGCGGATTTATTTGAATCTTATGTAGGTTCTATAATTGGAACTATGGTATTGGGAGCTTTTATAATTACTCCTGATTTTGCAGGTTTAGGGGCGGTTTATTTACCTTTAGTATTAGCTGCTGTGGGGATTATAATGTCAATTATAGGAACTTTCTTTGTTAAGGTAAAAGACGGAGGAAATCCGCAGACAGCCTTAAATATAGGTGAGTTTGGATCTGCAGGTTTAATGGTTGTTGCTTCTTACTTTATAATAAATGCCTTATTACCGGAAACTGTTGAAGGATTACCTTTTGGAGCAAATGGTGTTTTCTTTGCTACGCTAGCAGGTTTAATAGCCGGTTTGGCCGTTGGTAAGATAACAGAATATTACACCGGTACAGGGACTAAACCTGTTAGTTCTATTGTAAGACAGTCCGAAACAGGTGCAGCAACGAACATCATTGCCGGTTTAGGTGTAGGGATGATGTCTACAGCTATTCCAATTCTTTTAATTGCAGCTGCTATTTTGGTATCTCATTATTTTGCCGGGTTATACGGAATTGCAATTGCAGCCGTGGGGATGTTGGCAAACACAGGGATTCAATTAGCTGTTGATGCATACGGACCAATTTCTGATAACGCAGGAGGTATAGCTGAAATGGCTGAATTACCCAAGGAAGTAAGGGAGCGTACTGATAAATTGGATGCTGTTGGTAATACTACCGCTGCAATTGGTAAAGGTTTTGCAATTGCTTCTGCGGCATTAACTGCATTGGCTTTGTTCGCAGCCTTTATGAAAGTAGCCAATGTAACGGCGATAGATGTTTCTCAACCGGATATTATGGCGGGACTTTTGGTAGGAGGGATGCTTCCATTTGTTTTCTCAGCCCTGTCAATGAATGCCGTTGGTAGAGCTGCTATGGCCATGATTGAAGAAGTTCGTCGCCAATTCAGGGATATTCCACAGTTAAAAGCTGCACTGGAAGTAATGCGAAAATATAACTCTGATATGTCTAATGCTACTGAGGCAGATCGAAAAATATTTGATGCTGCCGACGGGTATGCGGAATATGAAAAATGTGTGGCTATATCTACAAAAGCATCCATAAAAGAAATGGTTCTACCTGGTCTTTTGGCTATCGCAGTTCCCGTTGCGGTAGGCTTTATCGGTGGTGCCGAGATGTTAGGCGGATTACTGGCCGGAGTAACTACATGCGGAGTACTTATGGCAATTTTTCAGTCGAATGCAGGTGGTGCCTGGGATAATGCAAAAAAAATGATAGAGGCCGATGGTCGCAAAGGATCGGAAGCCCACAAAGCAGCTGTCGTTGGTGACACTGTTGGAGATCCATTTAAGGACACTTCCGGACCTTCTTTGAATATTTTATTAAAATTAATGTCTGTTGTAGCCTTGGTCATTGCTCCAAGTATTGCTTTGGATATATCCTCCGGGATGGCATCCACTTCTATTGAAGTGCAGTCCAATAAAAATGTTACAATTAATATGAATTCTACATCTCAAGATTTGGCAGAGGCTACGATTTCGTATACCACTTTAATCAATGGCGAAGAAGTTACTGAGGAAAAGACGTTTAAAGGAACAAAAGAAGAAGTAAAAACTCAGTTGGAAGCCTTCGAAAAGAAATCAAGCGATGCCTCGCAAAAAGGCGAAAAAATTATTGAAAAAATTGAAATACAGAAGTAAACTATTTAAAACAAATTGAATAAAAAACCCGGGAATAAACTTCCCGGGTTTTTTGTTTTAATGCATATCCTTCTTAAAACAGACCGTTGATTTCGGCGTCTATTTTATTGATAACATGACCTAAATCTTCAGGATTATCAACAAAATCTAATTTGTCCACATCAATGACCAAAAGATTGCCTTTCTTATAACTTTGCGCCCAGGCTTCGTATCGTTCATTCAAACGGCTTAAATAGTCAATAGATATAGTATTTTCATACTCTCTTCCTCTTTTATGTATTTGGTTTACAAGGTTGGGAATGGAACTTCTTAAATATATCAATAAATCCGGAGGTTGTACCAAAGTTTCCATCAGTTCGAAAAGACCTGAATAGTTCTTAAAATCACGGTTGGTCATCAGTCCCATGGCATGAAGATTCGGGGCGAAAATAAAAGCATCTTCATATATGGTTCTATCCTGAATAATGTCTTTACCACTTTCCCTGATCTCCAAAATTTGCCGGTACCTGCTGTTTAAGAAATAAATTTGAAGATTAAAGCTCCAGCGCTCCATCTGGTTATAAAAATCGTCCAGATATGGGTTGTCTTCCACATCTTCAAAATGAGCTTCCCATTTATAATGTTTGGCAAGTAATTTGGTTAATGTGGTTTTTCCCGCGCCGATGTTTCCGGCAACTGCAATGTGCATAGTCAATTAATATTAGGGTTGGTGTTATTAAAAATCATAGGGGTGAACAAGATACGAAGTATCTTGGGTATCAAAAAAAATACTTGTTGAAATACGGAGTTAATTTAAAATGGTTAAAATTTTTATTTCTTCATCAAATATGTATTTTTGCAACTTATAATTAAGAGGAGGGATTTGACTGATTGCAACCTCATTAAAAATGCTAAAGCAGTTATGGATTGAGGTGTAATCAATTCATAATCTTCTTTCGACAGTCATGTCAAATCCGTTTTAGAAAATACAATATTTTATGGCCTATCTTTTTACGTCCGAATCTGTGAGTGAAGGACATCCGGATAAAGTTGCAGATCAAATCAGTGATGCTTTGTTAGATAATTTTTTGGCTTTTGACCCTGAAAGTAAAGTCGCCTGCGAAACGCTTGTGACCACAGGACAAGTGGTACTGGCCGGGGAAGTAAAAAGCAGCACTTATTTGGATGTACAGCAAATTGCCCGCGATGTAATAAACAAAATTGGCTATACCAAGGGAGAATATCAATTCAGTGGGGATTCCTGTGGAGTTATTTCATTGATACACGAACAGTCTAAGGATATTAACCAAGGCGTAGATAGGGGTGAAAAAGAGCAACAAGGAGCCGGCGATCAAGGAATGATGTTTGGGTATGCTACCAAAGAAACAGAAAATTACATGCCCTTGGCATTGGATCTTTCTCACCGAATTTTAAAAGTGCTGGCCGATTTACGTAGAGAGAATAAAGAAATAACCTATTTAAGACCGGATGCCAAGGCGCAGGTCACCTTGGAATATTCTGATGAAAACCAACCTCAACGTATAGATACCATTGTAGTGTCTACTCAACATGATCCTTTTGATAAGGATGATGACAAAATGCTGGCCAAAATTAAGAATGACATCATATCTATTCTAATACCAAGGGTTAAAGAGCAACTTCCAAAAGAGTTACAAGTGCTTTTTGATGCTAATATAAAATACCACATTAACCCTACAGGAAAGTTTGTTATTGGTGGGCCACACGGGGATACCGGTTTAACAGGGCGTAAAATTATTGTGGATACCTATGGAGGGAAAGGGGCTCATGGGGGAGGTGCTTTTAGCGGGAAAGATCCAAGTAAAGTAGATAGAAGTGCCGCTTATGCCGCACGACATGCTGCAAAAAATTTAGTGGCAGCGGGTGTGGCTGATGAAATTTTAGTTCAAGTAAGCTATGCTATTGGCGTAGTGGAACCCACATCCATTTTTGTGGAAACCTATGGTACAGCCAATGTTCCATTAAATGATGGGGAAATAGCAGAAAAAGTACAACGATTGTTTGACATGAGGCCTTTTGCCATAGAAGAACGATTAAAATTGAGAAATCCGATTTATTCGGAAACTGCGGCTTACGGTCATATGGGAAAAGAACCCGTGATATTGACAAAAACTTTTGAATCGCCCTATAATGGAAAGGTAGAAATGAAAGTAGAACTCTTTACTTGGGAGAAATTAGATCAGGTAGAGAAAGTAAAATTAGCTTTCAATTTATAATTTTTTAAAAATAGTAGGAAAATAAAAATTTCCAGTACTATATTTGCCGAGCAAAAGTTCAAAACACATATTGAATAGTTATCAAGAAAGGTGGAGGGAATAGACCCTTTGAAACCTTAGCAACCCTTTATATCCATTATAAAGAAGGTGCTACATTCTATTCGCCTATGGCGGAATAGATAACGAAACTGATTACTTTAAGTAATTGTCTCCTTCTTATAACTTTTTTGATTTTACCTGATTGCGATGTCGGCAATAAGGGTTTTGGCTTTTTATTTTATAAACCAATAATTTAAAAAACAAAAAATCATGAGCACAAAAAAATTTTCAACAAATGCATTACACGCCGGACATGACACCACAGTACATGGTGGTACAAGAGCTGTCCCTATTTATCAGAACACTGCCTATGTATTTCGCAATTCGGATCACGCAGCGAATCTCTTTGCCTTGGCGGAGCCGGGCTTTATTTACACAAGATTAAACAATCCTACCAACGATATTCTGGAACAACGATTGGCTGCACTGGAAGGCGGGATAGCTGCAGTGGTTACGGCTTCAGGAACTGCTGCCATCTCAACAGCCCTTTTAGTACTCCTTAAAGCCGGTGATCATATTGTTGCATCGAATAGTTTGTATGGGGGAACCTATAATTTATTAAGTGTTACCCTTCCTCGTTTAGGCATTACGACCACTTTTGTGGATCCTTCTGATCCTTCAAATTTTAAAAATGCAATAAAAGAAAATACAAGAACCATTTTCGTGGAATCTCTGGGGAATCCTAAATTGGATGTGTTGGACTTAAAGGCTATTTCTAAGGTAGCAAAAGAAGCTAAAATACCCTTTATTGTAGATAATACTGTGGCTACCCCGGCCTTACTAAACCCTATTGAACATGGAGCCAATATTGTAATTCATTCCCTTACAAAATATATAAATGGGAATGGCACAGCTCTGGGAGGAGCCATTATTGATGCCGGAACATTTGATTACAGTAGTGGAAAATTCCCTGAATTTACGGAACCCTCTGCCGGATATCACGGATTGGTGTACCATGAAGCTTTGGGGCCGGCGGCATTTATTGCTAAAGTAAGAATAGAAGGATTACGAGATCATGGGGCGGCTCTAAGTCCTTTTAATGCTTTTCAAATCATTCAAGGTTTGGAAACGCTAACGATCCGTATAAAACAACATAGTGAAAATGCTTTGAACCTCGCCAAATGGTTGCAAATTAGAAAAGAGGTAACATGGGTGAACTACCCGGGACTTGAAACCAGTCCTTTTTACAAATTGGCACAAGAATACCTGCCTAAAGGGCAAAGCGGCTTAATAACTTTTGGGGTAAAAGGTGGATATGAATCGGCAAAGAAAGTAGTAGATGCAACCCAATTATTTTCCCTGCTGGCCAATATTGGGGATACCAAATCCTTAATAATTCATCCTTCCAGCACAACGCATCAGCAATTGAATGAGGTAGAACAAGCTTCGACCGGTGTCACCCAAGATCTTATTCGCTTGTCAGTCGGCTTGGAGGATTTAGAAGATTTAAAAGAAGATTTGGAACAGGCTTTTAGAGGCATCTAACTAATTATTAAGTTAAACTGCTTTTTGGTTGAATTCAACCTTAAAGAATTCGATTTGTAACTATGCTGCATCATATTAAAATAGATAAGTATACCAACCTTAAGGGAACATCTCAGGATATTTCGCTGTCCTACCAGCTGTTTGGACCTAAATTGCATTCAGCACCCATTGTGTTGGTCAACCATGCTTTGACCGGGAATTCCAATGTTGCCGGTAAAGACGGATGGTGGTCTTCCCTAATTGGGGATGACAAGTGTATTGACACCACCAAATATACGGTGCTCGCGTTCAATATTCCGGGGAATGGCTTCGATGGTTTTGTAATCGATAATTATAAAGATTTTGTGGCTCAAGATATTGCCAGACTCTTTTTATTGGGGTTAGAGTCCTTAAATATCAAACGACTGTACGCCTTAATCGGAGGTTCTTTGGGGGGTGGTATTGCTTGGGAAATGGCGGCGCTTCATCCGGAACTTACAGAACATTTAATACCGGTTGCATCGGATTGGAAATCTACAGATTGGTTAATTGCCAATTGCCAGATACAAGAACAATTTTTGGTGAACTCGAAACAGCCCGTACACGACGCCCGGATGCATGCTATGCTTTGCTATCGTACACCGGAGTCTTTTAAAGAGCGTTTTAAGAGGAGTACCAATGAAGAGCTTCATGTTTTTAATGTAGAGAGTTGGCTTACACACCACGGTAAAAAATTACAGGAACGTTTTCAGCTTTCGGCTTACAAATTAATGAATCAATTGCTCAAAACCATAGATGTAATGCGCAATGGGGAAGCGACTTTTATCAACCTTCAAAATAGCGCAACCAATATTCACATTATAGGGGTAGACTCCGATTTATTTTTTACGGCCAAAGAGAACAAAGACACTTTTAAACAGTTGGCTCAGGCAAATAGCAATGTTACTTATGGTGAAATTCAGTCGCTTCATGGTCATGATGCCTTTCTTATAGAGTTTGAGCAAATGGAACAATTGCTTAAAGGAGTATTTGATAGAAAAGGGAAGACCAAAAGATTTAAAATATTGAAATTTGGAGGTAAATCCCTGGCCAATGGTGAAGGTTTAGAGCGGGTGCTCGAAATAATATCTTCAAAAGTGAGTAATGGAGAACATATTACCGTAGTACTTTCGGCAAGGGAAAAGGCGACAGACCAATTGGAGGCTATCCTTAAAAAGGCAGCTAAAGGAAAAGAGTATGTCAATGATTTTGAGGCATTTACAACATACCAACAGCATACCTTTACCAAAGTCGATTTGGCTAAGGAATTTACAGAACTCACAAGATTGTTTGAAGGGGTAGCTTTGTTAGGGGATTACAGTTCCAAAATTAAAGATGAGGTTTTGTCCTATGGTGAACTCATCTCCGCAAAAGTGGTGAATCAACTTTTGATTGAAAAAGGAATTAAACCACATTTAATAGATGCGAGAGAATTGATTAAAACCGACAAATCGTTTGGTGATGCCAATGTTATGGAACTACTTTCCAAGGAAAATGTAGTTCGTGAATTTTCTAAATTACCTGAAGATAGTGTGCCTATTATAACCGGTTTTATTGCTTCTAATTTGGACAATGAAACCACTACCTTGGGTAGAAATGGCAGCAATTATACGGCCGCCCTTTTAGCAAATTATTTGAATGCCGAGGAATTGCAAAATTATACCCATGTGGATGGTATTTTTACAGCCAATCCGGATCTGGTTTCTGATGCAAGACCCATCGCAGAACTTTCTTATGGAGAAGCAAATGAGCTGGCCAATTTTGGAGCAACCATTTTGCATGCCAAAACAATTATCCCACTTATAGAAAAGAACATTCCTTTACGTATTCTTAATACTTTTAACAGTGATAATGAAGGAACACTTATCAGTGCTAAAACAAGTAAGGAAGGGATAAAATCCTTGTCTGTTATAGAAAATGTGGCTCTTATTAATCTGGAAGGAAGGGGGCTATTGGGAAAGGCAGGGGTAGATGCCCGTATCTTTAAAACTTTAGGAGCTAATAAAATTAGTGTTAGCATTATATCTCAGGGATCTTCCGAAAGAGGTATCGGATTAGTAGTTTCTTCTGATAAGGCGAATTTGGCCAAAACAGTTTTGGATGAAGAATTTGAAAATGATTTTCATTCCAAAGACATGAATAGGATTACCGTAACCAACGATGTTTCGGTTATTTCAATTGTAGGTCAGGATTTGAGTACTTTTCACAAACCGTACACTGCGTTGATTAAAAACCAGATTGTGCCATTGTTGTTCAATAATACGGTTTCAGGGAAAAATGTTAGTTTGGTTGTGAAAAAGGAAAATTTGAACAAGGCATTGAATGTAATGCATGGGCAAATTTTTGGAATCAGCAAAAAGGTAAATTTGGTCATTTTTGGCCATGGAAATGTAGGTGGAACTTTGGTTGATCAAATATTAAAATCGGCTAAATCTATTGAAGAAAGAAAGGGGATTAACCTTCATGTTTTTGCCGTAGCAAATTCTAAAAGAGTACTTTTTAATAAAAAGGGAAGCTTAAAAAATTGGAAATCTAACTTGGAGGAAAAGGGAATAGCCTATTCTATTAAGGATGTTTTTGATTTTGCACGCGACAATCATCTTGAAAATTTAATTGCGGTAGATAATACAGCAAGTGAGGATTTTGTCGCTCATTATTTTAGTTTTGTTGAAAATGGATTCGACTTGGTATCGTCCAACAAAATTGCGAACACCCTTGGATTCAATTATTATCAACTTTTACGGCAAGAATTGATAAAACATCAGAAGCAATATTTATACGAGACCAATGTTGGAGCAGGCTTACCTTTAATAGATACTATTAAATTATTGCATTTGTCCGGTGAAAACATTACAAGAATAAGAGGTGTCTTCTCAGGTTCTTTAAGTTATATTTTCAATACCTTTTCTGAGGTTGATACTCCGTTTTCATCTATTTTAAGAACGGCCATGGAAAAAGGGTTTACCGAACCCGATCCAAGAGAAGATCTTTCGGGAAACGATGTGGGTAGAAAACTTTTAATTTTAGCCCGTGAATTGGATTTGAGAAATGAATTCTCGGACGTTCATATTACCAATCTAATTCCGGAAAGCTTGCAAAAAGGTACAGTATTTTCTTTTTTGAAAGAGCTGGATATTTTAGACGCAGCCATGAACGATATAAAGGCTCAACAGAAGCCCGGTCATGTGCTTCGCTATATTGGAGATTTGTCTGGCGATTTACAAAAGGAAAAAGGCAATTTGGATGTAAAACTAGTTTCTGTTCATAAAGAAAGTGCTTTGGGGCAGGTAAAGGGATCAGATTCTATAATAGAGATTTATACCGAATCGTATGGCGACAATCCTTTGGTAATCCAAGGGGCAGGGGCAGGGGCCGCTGTAACAGCAAGAGGTGTTTTTGGCGATATTTTACGAATAGCAGAAAAAGGATAAAAGATGAAGCAACGATATCAATTTGAGACAGAAGCAATCAGAACCCAAACAGAACGTACTAATTTTATGGAACATTCGGTTCCACTATATCTGACATCCAGTTTTGTTTTCGAGGATGCCGAGGATATGCGAGCCTCTTTTGCAGAAGAGAAGGACCGGAATGTTTACTCTAGGTATTCTAACCCCAACTCCTCGGAGTTTATAGAAAAGGTATGTCAAATGGAGGGTGCCGAGGCTGGTTTTGCGTTTGCCTCGGGCATGGCTGCTGTGTTTTCAACTTTTGCGGCATTGCTTGAAAGTGGTGACCATATTGTTTCGTCTCGAAGTATTTTTGGCTCTACCCATAGCCTGTTTACTCAGTTCTTTCCTAAGTGGCAGATTCAAACCAGTTATTTTGGTATAGATGAGTTGGATACCATTGAAAGCCTGATTACACCAAAAACCAAAATTATCTACGCAGAATCACCTACCAACCCCGGGGTAGATGTTTTGGATCTGGAGGCATTGGGAATTATTGCCAAAAAGCACAAGCTACTTTTAATTATCGACAACTGCTTTGCCACACCCTATTTGCAGCAACCTATTAAATTTGGAACCGATTTGGTTATTCATTCCGGCACCAAATTAATGGATGGTCAGGGGAGGGTTTTAGCAGGGATTACTGTGGGGAGCAGCGAGCTAATTGATAAGATTTACCGCTTTGCCCGTATTACAGGTCCAACCTTGTCGGCTTTTAATGCATGGATATTATCCAAGAGTATGGAAACGCTAGCCGTGCGGGTAGATCGGCATTGCGAGAATGCTTTAAAACTAGCAGAATATTTAGAAAGTCACCCCAAAATAAATTGGGTAAAATACCCTTTTTTGAAATCACACCCCAAATACGAAATTGCCAAAAAGCAAATGAAAGCGGGGGGTTGTGTAGTGGCTTTTGAGGTGAAAGGCGGTATTTCCGAAGGACAACGTTTTTTTGATGCTATAAGACTCTTATCCCTATCGGCCAATTTAGGGGATTCCAGAAGTATTGTCACCCATCCGGCATCTACTACACATAGTAAGTTATCGTCTGAAGAGAGAATTTTGGTTGGGATTACCGACGGCATGGTTCGGGTTTCTGTGGGTTTGGAGCATATTGATGATATTATTGCTGATATCAAACAGGCGCTGGCGTAGTTCGTTTTATATGAAATTGAATTTTTATCGTTAAAACTCAATTTTCCCTATATTAGCAGCATGCTCTCAAAAAAGACCAAATACGGATTAAAAGCCCTCACCTACCTGGCCTCCCAAAAAGACAAGAAGCCTGTCCAAATTATGGAAATTGCTGAGCATGAAAATATTTCCCAAAAGTTTTTAGAGAGCATTTTACTTACGTTGCGAAAAACAGGTTTTTTAGGCTCCAAAAAAGGAAAGGGGGGTGGATACTACCTTATTAAAGATGCATCGGATATACCCATTATGACCGTAATGCGTGTGTTAGAGGGTCCAATAGCGATGATATCTTGTGTGAGTCTCAATTTTTATGAGAAGTGTGACGATTGCCCGGATGAGGTTAGTTGTTCTGTGCATAAGTTAATGATACAAGTAAGAGATAGTACTCTTGATGTATATAAAAAGAATACGTTGGCAGATTTAATTCCTAAATCTTAAAAAAAGCATTCTGTTTTCTATTAAAAATTCAGTCTGTAGCTTTTTTTGTAGTTAAAAATTAAAATTAAAGGAGTAAAACAAGATTCTTTCGATTTTAAGTTCTCATTTGCGGAAAATGTTTTATTTTTGTATTTCCTATTAAATCTATAGGGTATTAGAAATATAGATTATAGTATAAAAAAGGAATAAAAGAAATGGGAATTACTCAAAACGAAGTTAACCGACTCAATATACAGTTTAAAGGCATTTCTCCTGAGGAAATTATTTCTTGGGCGGTGGACCATGCAAAGAACCCTGTGGTCACTACCAATTTCCGACCTTATGAGGCGGCCATTCTTCACGCTGTTGTAGATAGTAAGAAAGATATCCCCGTAGTTTGGTGTGATACAGGCTATAATACCCCAAATACGTATAAACACGCTGAGGATTTAATTGAAAGATTGGATCTAAATGTCAAATTATATGTTCCCAAACAGACTGCGGCCCACAGAGATGCTATAATGGGCATTCCCGGAATCGAAGATCCAAGACATGCTGAATTTACAGACCAGGTTAAATTAGAGCCGTTTAGAAGAGCCATGGAAGAGCACAAACCCGATGTTTGGTTTACAAACCTAAGAAAGGGTCAAACCGCGCTAAGAGATACCTTGGATATTTTAAGTTTAAGCAAGGATGGAGTTTTAAAAGTTAGCCCGTTTTATCACTGGAGCGATGCTGAGTTAGATGCCTATTTGGTTAAAAATGGTCTCCCTAATGAACATAAATATTTCGACCCTACAAAAGCACTGGAGAACAGAGAGTGTGGGTTACATACATAATAAACGTATAGCATAATGGGGGAAACCCTGCTTTAAAGTAATATGAGCTTGAACATAGATACATTAGAATCGGAAACAAAAACAAGAACTGCTAATATATCAGTACTTGAAACAAATGCTTTAGAAAGCGAGGCTATTTACATTCTGAGAGAAGTAGTGGCTCAATTTGAAAAACCGGTATTGTTATTTTCCGGTGGTAAGGACTCTATTACCTTAGTAAGGTTAGCACAGAAAGCCTTTTACCCGGCGAAAATTCCTTTTCCCTTTATGCACATAGATACGGGGCATAATTTTCCTGAGACCATTGCTTTTAGAGATAAATTGGTGAAAGAATTGGGAGTTGAACTCATCGTTCGGAATGTACAGGATTCCATTGATCAGGGAAAAGTTGTAGAGGAATCCGGGAAATATGCCAGCAGGAATATTTTGCAAACTACCACACTTTTGGATGCCATTGAGGAATTTAAGTTTGATGCATGCATTGGTGGGGCGCGTAGAGACGAAGAAAAGGCAAGAGCCAAGGAACGCATCTTTTCGGTTCGTGATGATTTTGGTCAATGGGATGAAAAAAATCAAAGACCTGAACTTTTTGATATGCTGAATGGACAAATAGAAATGGGTCAGAATGTACGAGTATTTCCAATTAGTAACTGGACAGAACTCGATGTTTGGAGCTATATCCAACGGGAAAATATAGAAATTCCTTCCATATATTTTGCCCATCAACGAAACATATTTGTTCGTGACGGGCTCATTTGGTCGGCACAGGATGACGTGGTTTTTAGGGCGTCGGATGAAAAAGTGGAAGAGCGTACAGTCCGTTTTAGAACCGTAGGCGATATGTCATGTACAGCTGCTGTAGAATCTCATGCCGATAGTATTGATAAAGTAGTGGCCGAAATACGGGAGTCTAAAATTTCCGAACGTGGAGCGCGTATTGATGATAAGCGTTCAGAGGCAGCTATGGAAAAAAGAAAACAACAAGGATATTTTTAATCTGGTTAATCGTTATTGGATGTTCGATGATAGTATTTAGCGAACAGTACCAACAACCATAAACTAACAACGAACGACGAAATTGGAAGTACTTAAAATAGCAACAGCAGGAAGCGTAGATGATGGGAAAAGCACCTTAATTGGGCGCTTACTTTACGATACAAAATCATTGACTGATGATAAATTAGAGGCCATTGAAAGAACCAGTAAGCAGAAGGGGTATGATTATTTGGATTTTTCCCTTGCTACGGACGGTTTAGTAGCCGAACGCGAACAGGGCATTACCATAGATGTGGCCCATATTTATTTTTCAACCCTTAAAAAGAGCTATATAATTGCTGATACCCCGGGCCATGTGGAATATACAAGAAACATGGTTACGGGAGCATCAACTTCTCAAGTAGCAATTATTTTAATTGATGCCAGAAAAGGAGTGATTGAGCAGACCAATCGCCATTTCTTTATTAATAATTTGCTTAGGATTAAGGATGTTATCGTAGCCATCAATAAGATGGATTTAGTCGATTTTTCGGAACAACGATACAATGAGATTAAAGCTGATTTTGAGAAATTAATGGCTAAGCGAGATTATCAGGATCAAAAAATAACATTTATTCCCGTAAGTGCTTTAAAAGGCGACAATGTGGTGAACGGTTCCAAACTTATGCCTTGGTATACCGGTGAAACGCTTTTAGAGCATTTGGAAAAATTAGATAGGAAGGATATTTATAACGTAGGAACACCTAGATTTCCCGTACAGTATGTTATCCGTCCAAAAACAGAAGAATTTCATGACTTTCGCGGTTTTGCGGGTAAAGTGTATGGGGGCGAATTAAGTGTTGGTGATGAGGTGGTCGTATTGCCATCCATGACTAAATCCAGAATTAAGGAAATTTATTTCTACAATAAAAAGTATCAAACCGCTACCAGACGCTCTTCGATTACGATTACCTTGGAAGATGAGGTAAATATCAGTAGGGGAGATATGTTGGTAAAGGTGGGCGATTTACCTACTATAGACAAAAATCTGACTGCTACAATTTCCTGGATGGATTCGCAGACTTTAACCCCTGGAAGCAAATATGTATTGCAGCATGGTGTAAATAAGGTATTGGCCAAAGTGGACACTATTGATCACAAAATTTTTCCCGATTATTCGGGAATTGATGCTGATGCGGTAGCTCTGGGCATGAATGACATAGCGCAGGTAACCTTTAAATTAAATAGACCTATCTATTTTGATGCGTTTAAAAAACATCGAACCAATGGATCTTTTATTTTAATTGATACAAGGACCAACGCCACCGCGGGAGTCGGATTTATTAATTAGTGAGATCGACTGAATAATTACACAGAGTGTTATGTTCCTTAAAATCAATTAAGGCATTATTTATAAGAAATTACCCTATACACGATATAGGAAAAATAGAGTTTGATTATGCAGAGTTTTAGAACAGAAATAGAAAATCCGATTGTACAAAAGGATATCTTGGATTTAGAAGCCAAAATTCGTCTTTTCAAAGAGGGAAAAATAGATGAGGAAAAATTCCGAAGTCTCCGTTTAGCTCGTGGAGTTTACGGTCAGCGCCAGGAAGGGGTGCAGATGATTCGGATAAAACTTCCCTACGGAAAAGTAACTTCTAACCAATTGAGACGTATCTGCGAAGTTTCGGATGAGTATTCTACAGGAAGGCTGCATATCACCACACGTCAGGATATCCAAATTCATTATGTGGACCTAAATCGGACTCCTGAACTATGGGCAGAGTTGGAAAAAGACGAAGTCACGCTACGTGAAGCATGTGGCAATACAGTGCGTAACGTTACAGCCAGTGAGACCGCCGGTATAGATCCCAACGAGCCATTTGATGTTTCTCCTTATGCTCATGGGCTGTTCAAGTATTTTCTAAGAAATCCGATAGGTCAGGAAATGGGAAGAAAATTTAAAGTTTCCTTCTCCGCCAGTGACGCTGATACCGGACTTTCTTATATGCATGATTTGGGTTTTATTGCCAAAATCGAAAATGGTGTAACAGGTTTTAAAGTAATGCTTGGCGGAGGATTGGGCTCACAGCCACGTCACGCCGATGAGTTGTTCAGCTTTCTGCCTTCAAATCAAATTATTCCTTTGATGGAAGCAGTAATTCGTGTATTTGATCGTTACGGAGAACGCAAAAGTCGCGCTAAGGCCCGTATGAAATTTTTAATTAAGGATATCGGATTAGAAGCCTTCAAGGAACTTTTAGCTCGGGAAAAAACAGCAGTTCCCTTTGAATCCTTTGATATCGATGTTGAAAATTATCCTGCTGTAAACATTGCCAAAGTTCATGTTCCTGAAATTCACATAGAAAATCAGGAAGCTTTTGATCGATGGAAATCGACAAATATAGTGGCTCAAAAACAAAATGGATACGTTGCTATTGGGATCAAGGTGCTATTGGGTGATTTCTACACGGACAAAGCCAGAGCCTTAGCAGATTTAGTTGAACGATATGCGGCCTCGGAAATTCGTTTGTCCTTACGGCAAAATATATTAATTCCTTATGTGGTCGAAAGTTTGCTACCCTTCTTTTATACCGAATTGGAAAAATTAGGATTTACAGAAGCAGGTTATAATAAAGCGGTGGATATCACTGCATGTCCGGGAACGGATACCTGTAATTTGGGTATTGCCAGTAGCACCGGTATCGCAGAAGAATTGGAACGGGTAATTCGAACTGAATATCCCAATTACATTCATAATAAGGATGTGGTAATCAAAATTAGTGGTTGTATGAATGCCTGTGGTCAACATAATATGGCCGATATCGGTTTTCAAGGAATGTCCGTTAGAACGAAAAGCAAACTAGTAGCTCCTGCTTTACAAGTTTTATTGGGGGGAGGCAATTTCGGAAATGGAAATGGTCGTTTTGCAGATAAGGTTGTTAAAGTTCCCAGTAAAAGGGGCCCGGAAGCATTGCGCTTAATATTGAATGACTATGATGCAAACGCCAACGGATTGTCTTTTGCGGATTACTATGAGCAGAAAGGGCAAATGTATTTTTATGATTTTTTAAAGCCACTTTCAGATGTAGAGAATCTAGCCCCGGAAGATTTTATCGATTGGGGTAATACTGAGAAATATGAGCAAGCCATTGGTGTTGGCGAATGTGCAGGGGTAGTAATTGATTTAATTGCGACCTTATTACTGGAGAGTGAGGAAAAAATTCAGAATGCGCAAGGGGCGCTCGAAAATGAAAGGTGGGCTGCGAGTATATATCATTCGTATTCCTCCATGGTCAATTCTGCAAAAGCATTATTGACTTCCGAGAATCAGAAGACAAATACGCATGCGGGAATCATTTCCGATTTTGATACGTTTTATGTCGCTTCAGGAAAGATTAAGCTAAATTCTTCGTTCGAAACTTTGGCCTATCAATTGAATAAAAACGAACCAACTGCTACGTTTGCAGAAAGCTATTTGAATGACGCAAGGGAATTTTTGAACGCCGTTGCAGAATATAGAACAAAAGAATTGGTAGAAGCTTAGAATAATGACAACAAATACAAATCACACCCATCACCCTGATTCTTTAAAATTCGGGCGTCTTACAGTTGTAGGGGCGGGTCCCGGAGATATTGAGCTTATAACGCTTAAGGGAATTAACGCCTTAAAAAGTGCAGATGTCGTTTTGTATGATGCTTTGGTGGCCACTGAATTGTTACAGTATGCTCCCCATGCAGAGCATATTTTTGTTGGTAAAAGGAAAGGGTGTTATGCATATCAGCAAGAACAAATAAACGAGTTGATTATAAGTCGGGCTAAATCTCATGGTCATGTGGTTCGTTTAAAAGGGGGGGATCCATTTGTTTTTGGAAGAGGCGCTGAGGAAATGGCTTACGCAGCTTCGCACGGTGTGGAAGTCGCTATGGTTCCGGGTATTTCATCGGCACTATCGGTACCTGCTTCGCAGCATATACCGGTAACCAAGAGAGGAGCTGCAGAAAGTTTTTGGGTAATTACCGGGACTACAAAAGAACATCAACTGTCCGAAGATGTACATCTGGCTGCCAAATCCAATGCTACAATAGTCATTTTAATGGGGATGTCGAAGTTGGGGTCTATAGTAGAATTGTTTAAAAAAGAAGGTAAAGCACAACTCCCGGTTGCCATTATCCAAAATGGAACCAC
>JBGTEN010000074.1:0-10110 GCA_041747755.1 Arenibacter sp.
TCCTTTTTCTAATTCCTCTTTAAGTTTCAACAATACCGTTTCCTCTTTTTGAGCTTCTTTATTTCCGGTTTTGGCTGCGCGTTTTACTTTTTCCAGTTTTTTGTCTACCGCTTCCAAATCCTTTAACTGTAATTCCATATCTATGGTCTCCTTATCTCGAATCGGATTTACAGATCCGTCAACATGAACAATATTATCATTATCAAAACAGCGCAATACATGTAAAATTGCATCGGTTTCCCTAATATTACCAAGGAACTGGTTTCCTAAACCTTCTCCCTTGCTAGCTCCTTTTACCAAACCGGCAATGTCTACTATCTCTACGGTCGCTGGCAAAACACGCTCCGGCTTTACAAGTTCTTCCAATTTCTGTAAACGAGAATCCGGTACATTTACCACCCCAATATTAGGCTCAATGGTACAAAAAGGAAAATTGGCACTTTGCGCTTTGGCATTAGACAAACAATTAAAAAGAGTGGACTTCCCTACATTTGGTAATCCTACAATACCTGCTTTCATATTGAAAATTTAAGGGTGCAAAGATAGTTTTTAAGTCCGGTTAGCGCTACATTAAAACAAAAAATCCCAAGCTTTAGTCGCTCGGGATTTTTATTTCATTAATTTTTATTTTATTCCGGATGCATAAACTGTTGCTTACCCAAAAGTGTTTCTTTAGTCTCCACGTGATTTTCATCAGGGACGCAGCAATCTACCGGGCAAACAGCGGCGCACTGAGGTTCTTCGTGGAACCCTACACACTCTGTACATTTATCAGGAGAAATATAATAGATTTCATCGCTTATAGGTTCCTGTACCTCATCGGCATTTACTTCTTTGCCATTAGGAAGTACCACAGTTCCTTTTAAAGACGTTCCATCGCTATAACGCCATTCATCCGCCCCTTCATAAATTGCAGTATTTGGGCACTCCGGTTCACAGGCACCACAATTAATACATTCGTCAGTAATTATAATTGCCATAAATTTTCTTTTTCTTATGCTTACTTTTGTGCAAAGGTAAAGCCTAATACAATCTTGTACAAATATAATGACAGACCTTCAACTTAGATTAGAAGCTTTTGTTAAACTTGGTACTATGTTCCAAGAGTTTTGTGAATATAGCAATAATGAGCAAGGAAAACAGCAAAGTTCGGACTCAATGCTAGCCTCATTTTCAGAAGCAATTACCCTTGCCTCACATCAAAACGGTTGGTTCACCAAAGACAATATTCTTTACAGTCTGCAAAACTGGGCTAACCTACTAAAAGAAGAAAGACTGAAAAATTGGCTTGGGAGATATTCAATTACTGAGCATCACCCCAAATCTGTAGCCCTAATTATGGCAGGAAACATTCCTTTGGTTGGATTTCATGATTTTTTAGCAACAGTAATTTTTGGAAATAAAGCTTTAATTAAATTGTCTTCCAATGATAAAACACTTCTTCCCTTTATTGCCAAATACCTCCTGCAAATTGAACCTCTATTTCAAGACAAAATTGTCTTTGTCGATGGACTTCTAACTGAATTTGATGCGGTCATTGCCACGGGTAGCGATAATACTTCGCGTTATTTTGAGTATTATTTTGGTAAAAACCCAAATATTATAAGGAAAAATAGAAATTCAGTGGCAGTACTAACCGGAAAAGAGTCTGAAACACAACTTACCGCTTTAGGTGAAGATATTTTCAGGTATTATGGTTTGGGATGCAGAAGTGTTTCAAAATTGTTTGTGCCACGAAATTACGACTTCGACGCTTTTTTCAAATCTTTACATGGTTTTAGTTCTATTATTGATCAGGTAAAATATGCCAATAATTACGACTACAACAAAGCGGTTTACCTTATGAGTGAATTTAAATTTTTGGATAACGGTTTCCTAATGTTGAAAGAAGATGAAAGTTATGCGTCTCCTATTGCAACTGTGTTTTTTGAATATTATGATTCGTTGGAAGAACTCAGAACTAAAATTAAAAATGAGAAACACAAAATACAATGTGTGGTAGCTCAATCCTTCTTTGATGATGAAATTCCTTTTGGACAGACACAACAACCAGATTTGAGTGATTATGCCGATGGAATTGATACCGTTGAATTTCTCTTAAAAACCATATAGAAAATTTCCGTGAAGTACACTTTGTTTTCCTTTAATTTTATCACCTTTACCCTTTAAATTTTTTAAATGATGAAAAAACATAATTTTAGTGCGGGACCTTGTATTCTACCTCCCGAAGTGATTTTAAAAGCATCTGAAGCCGTATTAAATTTTAACGGTTCAGGTCTGTCTCTCATTGAAATTTCTCACCGAAGCAAAGACTTCGTTGCTGTGATGGACAAAGCGCGTTCACTCGCTTTAGAATTGCTGGGTCTGGAAAACAAAGGATATCAGGCACTATTTTTACAAGGCGGAGCCAGTCTGCAATTTATAATGACCGCTTATAATCTTTTAGAAAAAAAAGCGGGATATCTTAATACAGGAACCTGGAGCGACAAAGCTATTAAGGAAGCTAAATTGTTTGGTGAAGTAATCGAGGTGGGCTCTTCAAAAGATGAAAATTTTAAATACATTCCCAAAGGATATACGGTTCCTGATGGTTTGGATTACCTGCACCTAACCTCCAACAACACCATATTTGGAACGCAAATTAAAAAATTCCCTAAGGTAAATGTGCCGTTGGTTTGCGATATGAGTTCTGATATTTTTTCTCGACAACTGGATTTCTCCAAATTCGATTTAATCTATGCCGGCGCGCAGAAAAACATGGGTCCGGCCGGTGCCACATTAGTGGTAGTCAAGGAAGATATATTGGGGAAAGTTTCCAGAAAAATACCCTCCATGCTCGACTACAAACAACATATTATTGGAGAGAGCATGTACAATACCCCCGGAGTTTTTGCTGTATATGTTTCTATGTTGACTTTAGAGTGGTTAAAAGAGTTGGGAGGAATAGCCGCCATAGAAGAAATCAACAACAAAAAGGCACAGCTGTTATATTCAGAAATTGATTTGAACCCGGTTTTTCAAGGTTTTTCGGCTCCCGAAGACCGGTCTAATATGAACGCTACCTTTACCCTAAGTGATGAACGCTTAAAAGATGAGTTTGATGCGCTTTGGAAAGAGGCAGGAATAAGTGGACTGACAGGTCATCGTTCAGTTGGAGGCTACCGTGCTTCCATGTATAATGCCCTTCCGTTGGAGAGTGTTGGTGTTTTGGTAGATGTTATGAGTGAAATGGAAAGGAAAGGATAATTTCAATTTTGAATGTTAAATTTTAAGTTTTAAATAGTGACTTTTGATTGAAGAGAAGAGTTTTCAATTCGCACTCAAAATCATTTCCTTAGTGAAGATACTTCGTTTTCATAAGGAATATGTTTTTGCCGATCAACTTTTGAAGTCCGGAACGAGCATAGGAGCTAATATTGCAGAAGCAGGTGCAGGGCAATCTAAAAAGGACTTTATAGCGAAGATGGCAATTGCTTCAAAAGAAGCTAGAGAAACCAGATATTGGCTTAAACTTATAAGAGAAAGTAGAGTAATCAACGATGAAATCGAAATTCATCTCATCGAGATTGAAGAAATAATAAAAATACTGACTAAAATAATAAAGACAAGTCAACAAAATTTAAATTCATAAAATAAGGTTTAAACTTAAAATTTAGCATTTAAAACTCAACACTTATACATGAAAATACTCGCAAACGACGGCATTTCACAAAATGCCATAGATAAGCTTTCAAGCAATGGTTTTATAGTTTTAACTACCACCGTTGCACAAGAGCAGCTAAGTAATTACATCAATGCTCACAACATTGAGGTGCTCTTGGTTCGTAGTGCCACAAAAGTGTTTAAAGATGTTATAGACACTTGTCCATCCCTAAAAATTATAGGTCGCGGTGGCGTTGGAATGGACAATATTGATGTTGTCTATGCCCAAGCCAAAGATATACAAGTTATAAATACACCTGCTGCCTCTTCGGAATCAGTGGCAGAATTAGTCTTTGCCCATCTATTGGGAGGCGTTCGATTTTTGTATGATGCCAACAGGAGTATGCCTTTGGAAGGTGATAGTAGATTTAATCAGTTAAAAAAATCCTATGCCAAAGGCACTGAACTAAAGGGAAAGACACTTGGTATTATTGGATTCGGGAAAATTGGTCAGGCAACCGCGAAAATTGCTATAGGTCTGGGCATGCAAGTGATCTACACTGATCCGCAAGTTGAAAGTTGTACCGTGGACCTTAATTTTTTTGATGGTCAAACCCTTAGGTTTTCTCTATCGGCTAGTTCCTTTGAATATGTTTTGAAAAATGCTGATTTTATTAGTCTAAATCTTCCCGCTCAAAAAACATATGTCATCGGTGAAAAAGAAATTGACCTAATGAAAAACAGTGTGGCGATTATAAATACCGCCAGAGGTGGGGTTCTCGATGAAGTTGCACTGATAAATGGGTTGGAAAGTGGAAAAATCGCTTTTGCCGGTTTGGATGTTTTTGAATCGGAACCCAATCCGGAAATACGTATTTTAATGCATCCAAGTATTTCATTGACCCCACATATAGGAGCAGCAACCTTGGAGGCTCAAGAAAGAATAGGACTCGAATTGGCGGATCAAATTATCTCAATAATGGCAGAAATATAATATTGGTACCTGATACTTTTTTGTATATTGAACCAACTTTAAAACCAACAAAATGCCAGGATTATTAGAATTATTAAATAGCCCAATGGGCAAACAGTTGATTAGTGGCGTTGCCGGCCAAACCGGGCAACCGGAAAGCAAAACCGCAGATGCACTTAGTTTGGCTATGCCTTTATTGCTTGGTGCAATGAAAAAAAATGTAGCGACTCCGCAAGGAGCCCAAGGATTAATGGGTGCTTTGAATAACAAGCACGATGGCAGCATTTTAAATGATTTGGGCAGTTTCTTTGGTGGTGGGGTTGACCAATCTGTTATCACTGACGGTGCCGGCATTCTTGGACATGTTTTTGGAGGTAAACAACCGCAGGTTGAAAATGCCTTGAGTCAAAAAACAGGATTAGATGCCAATGCAATTGCTGAAATTTTGAAAATAGCAGCTCCGTTGGTTTTAGGTTATCTGGGAAAACAAAAATCACAGAATAATGTATCGGATGCCAACGGCCTTAACACCCTTTTGGGAAGTTTACTAGGTGGGCAACCAAAACAAAATCAAAGCCTTATCATGACCTTATTGGATGCCGATGGTGATGGTAGTGTTTTAGACGATATCGCCGGGATGGTAATGGGTGGTGATCAAAAAAAGAAAGGTGGACTTGGCGGACTTTTAGGCAACCTTTTTAGAAAATAAGAACCCAACATAACTATTACTAATGACGAACCATTTGAATATTCAAATGGTTTTTTTGTACCTTGAACATATGAAAAAGAAACGTTTCCCTTTAATTATTTTACTTGCAATCCTTGCTTTGGCATATAATTGTAAAACCACTTCAGATCTTGGGGTTATTTCAAATGAAGAACAAAAGGCGTTTGACCAAACGGTTGGCGATACCATAGAAATTGTCAGTGACATAACGGAGTATGAAATTGTTATCATAGAACCCGGTTTTAATTTTTGGCTGCAAAGCATTGCCAGACCAAAACACTATTATTCCCAATCTTATCTGGAAAATCGCAATCAACTCCTGGTAATGGAATGGAACCGTCGGGTACTTTTACCCCAACAATTTGATCCTCAGTTATACGAATTACAGATTAACTATGAACCCAATATAGATTACGGATACGATGTAAATTATCAGCTCTATAATTACTTCGTATATTTTCAAAGAAAATACAATCAGCGACTAGGTCCTTTTTTACCAAGGATTTAATTAAATATATTTGCAGCCTATAACAATAGTATGAAGAAATTAAAAGCGCGCTGGGGCATTAAAACCAATCTTGAAGTTGTTCTTATTTTAATTGTTTTTGCGTTAACAGGTTCCTCATCTGTAAAAGTTGCTAAACCACTTCTAGATAGTCTTGGCTTTACCAGAGAGCTGTTCACAGAAGGATGGTTTTTTTCATTTTTATATTGGACCCTTCGGGTATTAATTATATTTCCCATTTATCAACTCCTACTTATAGCCTTCGGTTGGCTTTTTGGACAATTTCAATTTTTCTGGAATTTTGAAAAGAAAATGCTTATAAGAATGGGATTTGGGTTCTTATTTAAATAAATTAAGGTTTTATTAACACATCAGCTTATTCCTTTTTGGGTACTTTTGCGATTATGTGGAAGATGAATAAGAAAATAGGGTTTTTATTTCTTTTCAGTGCTTTGATATTTATCAAGGTTTCATCTTTTCATGTTTATACTCACCAAAATGACAACGACAATAATAAAGTAGAAAATTGTTCTATTTGTGATATTGTCTCTTTAAATCAACAAAATGAATTTGTAGTTTCTACAGAAATCTCTCTGCCTGTTGCCAATTTAATTTTAGTTCCCTACCTCAGAAATTTCACATCCTCCCTAAACACATACGATAGTAACGTTTGTTTTAAGTTTTATTGCAGACCTCCCCCTACTCAGGTATAGTTTTCGTGCGTTATTTTTTCACTTTTCAAAGTGAAAAAACACATTTCATTTAATCACAATTTTTTAGAATGAGAGGTATTTGTTTAATACTGTGTTTCATGGTATTTCCTTCAATCATTTTTGGTCAACAATGCAGCAGTTCCCTAGAAGGAGTGGTGCTCGATTTTCATGACCAAACACCACTGGCAGGAGCAACTATTCAAATTTATGGAACTGATAAGGCTGTTATCTCCAATTTGAAGGGGGAGTTTAGCTTGACAGGACTTTGTAATAGTATGCTGGAACTAGAAGTATCTCATCCAGAATGTAATTCTTTATTTCTTACGTTAGAGATTCAAGGAAATACCTATAAAAAAATAACCTTAGAACATCATTTGGAAGAATTAAATGAGGTAAAAGTCATTGGTGATCTAAATTTGGACAAAACCAATTCCGGACAAGAAGCTGGCCTTAAAACCGAAGCTTTAGAGCGCTTCAGTAGCGGAAGTTTGGGCGATGCCTTGAAGCAAATTAGCGGCGTATCTGCTCTAAGTACAGGTTCTAAAATTGTAAAGCCCGTGATTCAAGGATTAAATGGAAGTAGAATTCTTATTTTAAACAATGGCGTTCGAATGCAGGATATGGAGTGGGGGGATGAACATGCCCCAAATGTGGATATCAATGCCACAAATAGCGTATCGGTAATTAAGGGTGCCGCAGCACTGGAGTATGGGGGCGATGCCATTGGTGGCGTTATCGTCTTAGATCAAGCACGGATTCCGGCCATAGATAGCCTTTATGGAAAAACCCTATTCAACAGTGCTACAAATGGAAGAGGAGGCAATATCACTTCTGAACTTACTAAGTCTTATGAGAATGGCCGCTTTGTAAAAGGTCAAGCCTCCTACAAACGTTTTGGAGATTCTGAAGCACCGGATTATGTGCTTTCCAACACAGGAATCTCAGAAATTGGTGCCTCCGTTACCTTTGGCAAGCATCTTTTCAATAGTGGTTGGGACGCTTATTATTCCTTTTTTAAAGCTAATATTGGTATTCTCAGAGCTTCCCATATTGGAAACGTTGACGATTTAATAAATGCTATTAATAACAAACAGCCTTTCGTTATTAATAATTTTACGTATGAGATAAATCAACCAAGTCAGGACGTTACTCACCACTTAGGAAAACTAAAGTACTATAAACGTTTTCAAGGTTTGGGAAAGTTAAATATTCAATACGATTATCAACTAAATAAACGATTGGAATTTGATGTTCGAATTGGAGACCGAAGCAATAGAGCCTCTTTAGATTTGGAACTTGCCACCCATACCCTATCCACCGATTTTAAAATTGACGCCAAAAGTAATTATAAGATAAACAGCGGTCTTCTTTTTCGATATCAAAACAATTTTGCTAATCCGGATACAGGTGTCAGAAGGTTAATACCTGATTATGACAAATATGATTTTGGTGCATTTGTGACGGGTGAATATTACTTCTCCAATACGCTTTTATTGGACACCGGTCTTAGGTATGATTTTAACAGAATTGATGCTAAAAAATTCTACCAAACCTCTCGCTGGGAGGAAAGAGGCTATAATTTAGAATTTCAGGATTTTGTAATTGATAATCTTGGTAATCAATTATTGACCAACCCCGTGTTCATTTATCATAATATTTCGGCAACAACCGGGTTAAATTATGATTTGGGAAGTGATTCCGAATTTCGATTTAATTATGCACTATCGCAACGTGCACCAAACCCATCAGAATTGTTTAGCGATGGGCTGCATCACTCGGCAGCTCGTATTGAACTGGGAGACCTGCGAATACAAAGTGAGACATCCCATAAAGTCTCATTATCCCTTAAAAGGGAAAGTAGCAGTTGGGGATATGAGGTAGCGCCTTATATCAATGCCATCAATAACTTTATTCTTTTAGAACCCACAGGGGTTGAATTTACCATCCGAGGGGCTTTTCCGGTATGGTCCTATCGACAAACAAATGCCCGTTTGCTAGGTTTTGATACCAGCCTTTATAGTCAGTGGACAGAAAACTGGCGTACAGATCATCGGTTTTCATTGGTGAAGGGAAAGGACATGGATCTTGACGGGGCATTGATTAACATCCCATCTGCCAATCTCAGTAATGGGATTACATTTTATAATCCTAAATGGAATGACTTTAAAGTCTCGCTGGAAAGTCAGTATGTGTTCCGTCAGAATGAATTCCCTGAGAATATTTTTGTGGTGTCCCCTGAGCAGAATCAGGAAGTGGAACTCGAAATCAACACCCCACCGAATGCTTATCACCTTTTAGGGCTAGACGCTGAAATGAAATTTAATATCAACCAAAGCAATGTACTATCCGTTGGCTTGGCGGTAAGCAACCTTTTGAACACCTCTTATAGGGAATACCTAAATCGGCAACGTTATTTCACGGATGATTTAGGGCGAAATTTTTTAATGCGATTAAAATTTAATTATTAACCTATTAGTATAAATATCATGATTAATAACCCTTTAAATGTAATGAAAATGAAAACGAAAACGAACAAATGGATTGCTTTGATTTTAGCAGCTGGATTTATAATCTCTTCTTGCTCTAGTGACGATGATAACCCAACTCCTGTTAATGAGGAAGAAGTAATTACTACTATGACCATTACCCTAGTCCCTGAGGGTGAAGGAGCAACCGTTACCTTACAATCAAGGGATTTGGACGGTGACGGGCCAAATCCCCCTGTAATTACCGTTTCCGGACCCTTGGCGGGCAACACTGCCTATGCCGGAAGTATTGTATTACTAAATGAAACGGTGAGTCCGCCGGAAGATATTACTGAGGAGGTAGCCGAGGAGGCGGATGAGCACCAATTTTTCTTTTCGTCCACAGGTGCTATTTCCAGTATTTCCTATGAAGATGCCGATGGTGATGGAAATCCTCTAGGTATAGAGTTTTCCATTGCAACGCTTACAGCAGGTCCAGCTACTTTATCTATTACCCTTCGCCATGAACCCAAAAAACCTAATGATGGTACCTTGGCTGATGCCGGTGGGGAAACAGATATAGCCCAAACATTTAATTTATTAGTACAGTAAAACTTTTTTTGAGTTAGTTAACACATGGGGCGAATGATACGTTGTTCGCCCCATATTAAAAGCATATGAAGCAAACGGTAAAAAATAGGATGGTTTTCCTTTTGGCGGTTTTAATACTTAGCCAACCGTTTTTCCTTGCTTCACACATTTTTATCGATCATACATCCGATTCCACCAATCAACAAAAAAAGGACGTAAATGTCGCACAGGACGAAAGTTGCGCCACCTGTGATGTATTCCATTTCCATACCCTTTCAAAGCTTGAAAAGTATTCCTATTATATTCCCAAAATAGTTGTAGAAGCAATTTCTGTCTATTTCAAGGAGGCATACATTGACTTAAAAACCACTACCCTTTCTCTTCGGGGACCTCCCAGTAACACTATTATTTAGATAAGTATAAGCGATTGGTTCGCTATTCCTTTCATTTAAAATAGTGTCACATGAAAAAATTACCCGTAACCGTGCTTAGCG
>JBGTEN010000075.1:0-3651 GCA_041747755.1 Arenibacter sp.
GAAATATAACCAAAGCCCTTTATATAATACCATAAAAAGCATAATTGGAAGCATTTTAAGCGTGTGAAATATGCCCAAACCGGATAAAGTGGTATATGCGGCTATCGAACACCAAGCAACCGCTACTTCTACATTCCATTCCCCTTTATGCGATACTAATTCTATCCATGCATCTTTAGCTACAAATAAAAACATGAGCGCGAAAAATAATTTCATTATGTAGACCTTAATTGGCCAAACACCTTTATGCTTTTCCGAAGGAGTAAAGAGAAACTTTATTGAGTTAGGTATTTTCATACTATATTGGTTTTAAAAACGAATATCGACACTTTGAAACAAATTCTAACTTCACATTTGTGAAGAAATGTTATTACAATAACTCTTGCCGTATTCTACTCAAACTTCCGGCATTTAATCCCAAATAAGAGGCAATATGGGTTAAAGGAACATTTTGAAGGATTGAGGGGTGTTTATTCATTAATTTAAGATAGCGTTCTTTGCCCGTTAAGGTGGTTAAGTCAATTATTCGCTGTTTACTTTGTTCCAAATAATATTGAAGTACTCTCTCCGTGTACTCTTTTGTTGTTAGACCAATATTAGCTGCTTTCTCAACATCTTCTCTACTAATGCAAAGTAACTCGCAATCTGTAACGCATTGCAGGTTTTCATTAGAAACTGTTTGATGAATGAAATGATAATAAGAAGTGAAGAACCTGGGCCCATCGTTGATATCTGTGGTGATTTCTTTTCCTTCTGTGTTATGATGAAAGTTACGCATATGACCGGAGACAATGAAATTGTGGTATTTATGCAAAGACCCTTCCGTTTCGATAATAGTATCTTTTTTAATAAAAACAGCTTGAAAAAGTTGGCGACAGTATTCTTGATCACTTTTGGGAATTTCTATTAAAACCCTTACATAATTAAAGAAAATTTCGAAGAGGCGTGCAACTTCATCGGAGTCGTTTATAATTCTATACTTATCCATTCAATGGTTATTTTCGCTAATCAACATCTTGGCTGTACTGGTTTTCTGTTAATTGGATACAAATTATGGCTATGAACACCGGAGTTTATAGTTCCACTTTGTTAATACCTCTAATCGAATTTGTAGTTATACAAGTGTAATCCTATGAGACACCAATCCCAGAATGAAACAATCCTAGGGAAAGCTACCTTACCCCCTTTTTACGTTTTTTAAAAAGCGTAACCGAAGTGCATAAATAAAAAATATTGTGGCACAGAAAAGTAAGCCTAATGCTTCCCGACCTTCTTCGATGTTTTTTATATCTCCCTGCCCTATTTCTAAGCCTTCAAATTTAGCTGGCCAGGTTAAAATTCCGTCCAACAAATAGGCAAAAGCTAGGAGGACGGTCAGGTTAAAAGATAGCTTGTTCAAAGCAAAAGCAACAGATACTATTGCCGCAATACCATAAATGGCATACCAGACATAAGGGTCGGGATCATTATATTGCATAATTGCAGCCCAGATAAAAAGGGCAGCAAATACAAAACCGAACGATTTAAAAAACAGCTTCATCTTATTTTATGATTTTAAATGCGCCTTAATAATATCATATACATCCACTCCCAAAACCGGATTCGACGGAATATACGCCGGTACATTGCTAATAAGTACCGGATGATCTTCCTTACTTTCCGGAATGCGACCATGCGAACCCTTGACCAAATTCGCATCGAGTGGGATAATGTTCATTAGCGTTCGGAAACCTAATTTCTTTTTGACCAGTTTCCAGATGACTTTGGGAACCACAAAGGGGTCTTTGGGATCCGTAAGCATTTCCACCGGATCGTACCCTGGTTTTTTATGAATGTCCACCATTCGGGCAAAATCCGGAGCTTTGGCATCGTCTAACCAATAATAATAGGTAAACCAAGAATCTTTGTCGGACAAAACTACCAGATCCCCACAACGCTCATGATTCAGATTTGCCTTTTCAATTTCCTGTCCTGTCAACACCTTTTCTACCCCTTTTACCTCTTTTAAAATGCTTTTTACCTTTTCCAAAAGACTTTTATCATTCAAATAGACATGTGCCAACTGATGATCGGCAACGGCGAAAGCTTTACTGGCACCGTGGTCTAACAACTCCAGACCGCGCTCTATCCGAATAGCCAAATAATTATGCTCCCTTAAAATTCTATTCAGGTGAATGGGATGATGTACATCGGTAATACCATATTCCGAGAGTAGAAGGATTCGAGTATCCTTTTTCTCATAATGGGTTACTAAATCCTTTACAATGGCGTCAATTTCCAAAAGATCATTTTTAATCTTATCGAAGTTATTCCCATGACGCTGCAGGTTATAGTCTAAATGGGGTAGATAAATTAGCGTTAAGGTCGGATCGTTTAACTCGTCATTTATAATCGAAGCATCCGCAATCCACTTACTGGATTTTATAGAAGTTTTTGGACCCCAAAAATGAAATAAGGGAAATTGTCCAAGTTTTTCCTGAAGTATGTCTCTAAGTCCAGCCGGATGGGAATAGATATCCGGGATTTTGCGGCCATCGGCTAAATAATTTGGTCTTGGGGTAACACTGTAATCGGCTGAAGAATACATATTGTACCACCAAAACATATTGGCGCAGGTAAAATTAGGGTTTTCTGCTTTTAAGGCGTCCCAAATTTTTTCCGACTGTACCAGTTTATTGGATTGTCGCCAAAACTTTACTTCACATTCCTCATCAAAATACCAACCGTTGGCCACAATACCATGATCTGCCGGCCATTTTCCGGTCACATAGGTAGATTGTACCGTACAGGTAACTGCAGGAAGCACGGGGTGGATGGTAGTCGATTTCCCCTTATTTATAAATTGATTTATGAAAGGGGTGTATTCGCCTATAAGTCGAGGTGAAAGGCCTACAATGTTGATAACAACGGTTTTATGCATTTGCTTCTACTAATTTTTCCTTCATCCAAAGCAGTTCCCGAACAATGGAATCGGACAAATTGGATTTAAGTTCTGCGGGCAATACATCCCAGGTATAGGTTTCTACTTCCAGATGCCGGGTTACCTCATGATCTTTTAGGTAGTTGAGTACTTTTAAAATTTGATCTTGGGTCGATAATAAGGTGCCGAATCGCTCTAAAAATATGGGGACATGAAAATGAGCCCTAATTTCTTTAAACTCTTTTGACCGATCCAGAATTACCGGAAGATCTGTATAGGTAATGACCTTGTCCCCTACCTTCTCCGTAACCTGATGGAGATAAGTCGATTCATTGAAGAGCGCCAAAGTTTTCCAGGTCTCTTCAACCTCACCCACATTAAAGATTATTTTCAGTGCTGCGCTAATTTGTATTTTTCCAATACCGATTCCGGCATCTTTAAATTTTTTAAATGAATATTCTGGGTCTTCATAAGCCAATGAAAAGTGACACACGTCATAACATACGTTGATGTGCTTGTATACCAATTTCTCAGCTTCATCTATTTCAATTCCGAATTCACTCACTAAAAAATCACACCCAATAGGAACCAAATATTCGTTGAAATAGGTAACTACTTCTTCACTGTTCTCCATCAGGCCATCGGGTTCCGGTTCGATACTTAATTGCAGAAGTTTTCCGGTTGACTTTTCTATTTCGTAAAGTGCGGCAATTACTTTGGCATAATTTAGG
>JBGTEN010000076.1:0-23696 GCA_041747755.1 Arenibacter sp.
CTTGCTGTAATGCAGGAAGCTGTAGATATTTTAAAAGGTTTTGATATTGAGGTTGATGTTGATATCGTCTCTGCACACAGAACGCCCGAAAAGTTATTTGACTTCAGCAAAAATGCCCATAAAAATGGTTACAGTGTAATCATAGCCGGTGCTGGCGGAGCTGCTCATTTGCCTGGTATGGTAGCTTCTTTGACACCTTTACCTGTTATTGGTGTTCCGGTAAAAAGCAGCAATTCCATCGATGGATGGGATTCTATTTTATCTATTCTCCAAATGCCCGGTGGTGTTCCAGTAGCGACTGTCGCTCTCAACGGTGCAAAGAATGCGGGTATCCTTGCCGCTCAAATTATTGGTAGTGCAGACAAATGTGTTTTGGACAAGATCATTTTTTATAAAGAAGGGTTAAAGCAAAAAGTCTTAGACGGATCCGCTGAAATAAGAAATAAGCAGTAACAAAAAATTGTTGGCAGTTGTCAGTTGCCAGTCTTAACTCTTTAACTTCTTAACTCTTTTATCTCTTTAACCTTTTATCCCTTTAACTTAAACATAACCTTACAATCAGCATATGAATCCCCTTTTAACCCCATTTGATACCGCTCCATTTTCACAAATAAAAAATGATCATTTTAAACCTGCCTTTATGCAGGCCATGGCCGATGCCAGAGCAGAAATTGATGCCATCACAGAAAACAACACTATTGCTACCTTTGAAAATACAATAGAGGCGTTGGAGTTTGCAGGACAGCAATTAGATCGGGTTTCTAGTGTGTTTTTTAATTTGAATTCGGCCGAAACCAATGATGAGATTCAGCAAATAGCTCAGGAAATATCCCCCCTTCTCTCTGAATTTAGCAATGATATCACCTTAAATACAGCACTGTTTGAAAGAGTTAAATCGGTTTATGATCAAAGGGATAACCTATCCTTATCTGTTGAACAAAAGACCTTGCTCGAAAAAAAATATAAAAGTTTTAGCCGTAATGGCGCGAATTTACCGGAGGACAAGAAGAAACGATTACGGGAAATTGATACCGAACTTTCAAAACTTAAATTAAAATTTGGGGAAAATGTACTGGCAGAGACCAATGCATACGAAAAACATATTACCAATGAATCTGATTTAGACGGCCTCCCGGAAGGTGAAAAAGAAGCCGCAGCTCAGTTGGCACAATCAAAGAATAAGGAGGGTTGGCTTATCACTTTAGATTACCCCAGCTATATTCCGTTTATGAAGTACGCAAAAAACAGAGCCTTACGAAAAGAACTGGCTATTGCCTTTGGAAGTAAGGGTTTTCATGGTGATGCGCTGGACAATCAAAATAATGTATTAAAAATTGCTCAATTGCGACATGATAGGGCGCAGCTTTTGGGATATAAAACCCATGCTCATTTTGTATTGGAAGAGCGAATGGCAGAAACACCTGAAAAGGTAGCCCAATTTTTAAAGGATTTGTTGGAAAAAGCAAAGCCTGCCGCAGAACGTGAATTTCGGGAGTTAGCATCTTTTGCCAAAGAGTTAGACGGTATAGACCGTTTAGAAAAGTGGGATGGTAGCTATTACTCAGAAAAGTTAAAACAGAAGCTTTTTAATCTAGATGATGAGCAGTTAAAGCCTTATTTTAAACTGGAAAATGTAATTGCCGGTGTTTTTAAGGTAGCAGAAAAATTATTTGCGCTTCAGTTTGAAGAAGTTTTTGATGTAGAAAAATACCATGAAGAAGTAAAAACCTATCGCATATACGATGCCGACAGGAATTTTATTTCCCTTTTTTATGCTGATTTTCACCCTCGATCCGGAAAACGAGGGGGTGCTTGGATGACCTCATTTAAATCGCAATACATTCTCAATGGGGTAAATGTCCGTCCGCATATTTCCAATGTTTGTAATTTTACCAAACCTACGCCCAGCAAGCCATCCTTACTGACATTTAATGAAGTTACCACTTTATTTCATGAATTTGGTCACGGCTTGCATGGTATGTTAGCCAATACCATTTATCCTAGCCTCTCCGGTACTTCGGTATATTGGGATTTTGTAGAACTACCAAGTCAGATTATGGAAAATTGGTGCTATGAAAAAGAGGCTTTAGAACTTTTTGCTACACATTACCAAAGCGGGGAAGTGATACCTATGGAACTGGTGTTAAAAATAAAAGAATCTGCCACCTTTCAGGAAGGTATGGCCACATTGCGACAAATCAGTTTTGGGCTTTTGGACATGGCTTGGCATGGAGCTAATCCTTCAGAGATAACTGATGTAAAAGCGCATGAAATAGCAGCCTTTCAGGGAACAGACCTTTATCCGGACACTCCGGAAACTTGTATGAGTACTTCCTTCTCCCACATCTTTCAAGGTGGGTATTCCTCAGGGTACTACAGCTACAAATGGGCTGAAGTGTTAGATGCCGATGCCTTTGCTTATTTTAAAGAAAAAGGTATTTTTAATTTAGAAGTCGCCACTAAATTTAAGGAACATATACTTTCCAAAGGAGGTACCGAAAAACCCATGACGCTGTACAAACGGTTTCGGGGAGCAGAACCTAAGGTTGAAGCCTTGCTGGAGCGCGCGGGATTGTTATGAAGAATAAATTATAGCCAGTGTAAAGCCATAAGCTATGGCGAAACGCTATTTATATCCAAATTCTACTGATTTTCAATCCACGTATCATACCCACCTTCTAAATTCACCACGTGTTTATACCCCAAAGCTATTAATCGTTCCGTTGCCTGAGCGCTACGGCCACCAACCTTACAATAAAAAAAAATAATTTTGGTCTTATCTATACCGGAAAATTGTTGCGCAAAATTAGTATCATACCAATTGATATTGATAGCAGAAGGTAAGTGACCTGCATTGAATTCCTCTGGAGTACGAACATCAACCAAAATAGCATCTTTTAACTCTTTTTGTGAAATTTCAGTGATAGGTTTTGAATCTATTTGCGAATAAGCAACGGTGACACAAAGCATAAAAACAAAAGTCCCTAGCAGTATCTTTTTCATTTTATAAATTTTGTTTGTTCAAAGTTAATTATTATTTCAGATAAAAAATCCATTACATTTGAAAACAGTAAATCTTGTATGACAGCGCATCAATTAAATCCCGCTACCTGGGTTGACCTTTATGCCGATTACCTTTTCAATTACGCAGTTGCTCGGGTAAGCGATACGGAACTTGCAAAAGATCTGGTTCAAGAGACTTTTTTTGCTGGATTAAAATCGGCCAAAAACTTTCAGGGACAGGCTGCGGAGCGCACTTGGTTAATTGCTATCCTAAAGCGTAAAGTTATAGATCATTACCGAAAAATAAATTCCAACAAAGGTAAGGCGGAGGTGCGCCTAAGCTACAATACAAATAGCGACTCTGATGGGGATTGGCTTGAAGAACAGATAGCAGACCCCTTGAGCAATTTGGAAAGTAGTATTATGGAAAATGAAGAATTGGGACTTGCCATTCAGGAATGTATCTCCAAATTACCAAAAAAACAATCCTTAGTCTTTACTATGAAAACCATTCAGGGAATAGAAACAGAAGATATTTGTAAAGAATTGGGTATAAATCCGTCCAACCTTTGGGTCATGATTCATAGGGCTCGAACCTCATTAATGGATTGCCTTAATCAAAATTGGTTTTAAGTATGACATCTTGCGAAAAAGCAGCAATGATTTGCGATAAAAAACAATATAAGGAAGCTTCTCTACTAGAGCGTCTTTCCCTTACGTTCCACATCTTTTTATGCAAAACCTGTCTAAAGCATACCAAAAGAAACACCCATTTTACAACACTTTGTGAAAAGGCAAATCTTCACGTTCTTTCTGAAAAGGAAAAGGAAAGAATGAAAGAAGAATTGCAAAACCAAATTCATCCGTAAATAGCAATAAACCATACGATTCCCCACCATATCAAAGGAACGGATTCTACCCAAAATGAGGCAAAATATTTAGATTGTTCTTTCTTTGTGCCCCACATAACTACAAGTAATAGTACAAAAATCGCCATTTTTCCCCCAATTTCTTCAGGAGTCAAGTAATTCTTGAAGAAAGTCAATAAGAAAAAACAAACAGCCATACCAACCCCTAAAAGCTTTGTCCTTTTAATCCCAATTCGCTGAGGTATGGTACGCAATGTGGGAGGGTCAAATTCTAAGTCTCGTATTTCGAAGGGTAGCAGCAATACAACAACCAAAATAAATCGCTGTATCAATTCAATTCCAGCATCTAAATTAGGTGTGTTGTCAGTAGTTAGGAGCGGAATTGTAACGGTGGCCAATGCCCAAACAATCGCAACAATAAAAGTCTTAAAACCTCCGAAACTTCTAAAATTCTTTGCTTTAGGGAGAACCGGTAAAGTATAAAGTGCGGTAAGAAGAATAAGTAGCCCAAACCCAATCCAAACGGTATGCGGTAAAAAACAAAAATGATATAATGCCACCAATAAGGAAAAAATACTAATACCTTGTATCCACCTTACATACTTGCCGGAAACCAAAAGATATTTCTCTGCCTCTACACCGTATTTTATAAAATTATAACAGGCAATGGTGCCAAAAAATAGGGCAAAATATAAATGATAATTGATAGTAATAGCCAATACAATAGCTGTAATCTGAAGAAAAGAAACTGCAGCCCAAGCTACATGAATACTGGCATCCAGATAAAAATCAAAACAGCGAATCATCCACTTCATCTCACAAATGTAGCCAAAGTGTTTATAACCTATAATTTTGGTTAAAAACTTTAAAATAGAGTCGCATAAAAAGACCTGTTTAACTGGAATTAATCTGTAATTTTGTAGACATTTTTTAGATAAAAATTGCTTACCGTATGAAAAAAGAAGTGTTTGCTTCGCGGCATATAGGTGTTAGGGATGAGGATTTTTCCCATATGCTGAAAACAATAGATGTGCAAAGTTTGGAACAACTCATATATGAGACGATTCCGGATGATATTCGTTTAAAAAAGCCTCTTGACCTCCCGGAGGCCATGACTGAGCATGAATTTTTATCACACATAAAGTTTCTTTCAGAAAAAAACGAAGTTTTTAAGACCTATATCGGTTTGGGATATCACGAAAGTATCATTCCATCCGTGATAAAAAGAAATGTCTTGGAAAATCCGGGCTGGTATACTGCGTATACCCCTTATCAGGCCGAAATTGCTCAAGGCCGATTGGAAGCCCTTCTCAACTTTCAAACCATGGTATGTGATCTTACAGGTATGGAATTAGCCAATGCTTCCCTTTTGGATGAAAGTACGGCAGCGGCAGAAGCTATGACTATGCTTTTTGAGCTCCGTACCCGAGAGCAAAAGAAACATGAAGTTGTTCAATTCTTTGTTTCCGAAGAGGTTTTGCCTCAAACGCTATCCTTGTTGCAAACAAGAGCAAAACCTCTGGGAATAGAACTGGTGGTTGGTGATCATATTGATTTTAGCTTTGGAGATCATTTTTATGGAGCTCTTCTGCAATATCCTGGAAAATATGGACAAATTTATGATTATAGCGATTTCGTTAAACAAGCCAAACAAAAAGATATAAAAATAGCCGTAGCGGCAGATATATTAAGTCTTGTTTTATTAACTCCTCCGGGGGAGTTTGGAGCCGACGTTGTCGTCGGCACTACCCAGCGTTTTGGAATTCCATTGGGCTACGGTGGTCCGCACGCCGCTTTCTTTGCTACCAAAGAAGAATACAAAAGGAGCATTCCGGGAAGAATAATAGGCGTTACAAAAGATACAGATGGGCAACCTGCTTTACGAATGGCGCTACAAACGCGAGAGCAACACATAAAGCGAGACAAAGCCACCTCTAACATCTGTACAGCTCAGGTTTTACTGGCAGTTATGGCCGGAATGTATACGGTGTTTCACGGTCCAAAAGGACTTTTAAACATAGCTAATAGAGTACATTTTTCCTCGGTAACTCTGGCTGAAAGCTTAGAAAAATTAGGCGTTTACCAAGCCAATTCTTCATATTTTGACACGATAGTAGTTAAAGCCTCTTCAAAAAAAATAAAACCCATCGCAGAAAAACACGAGATTAACTTCTTTTATATCGATGATGAGACTATTTCAATTTCCCTCAATGAAGCTACCTCAATAAAAGACATAGAGCAGCTAGTAGCGGTTTTTGCTGAAGCCTTGGATAAAGTTCCTATGGCGATAAAGGAATTAAAATTAACTTCTGCTATTCCCAATGACCTACAACGCACGTCTTCCTTTTTAGACAATGTAGTTTTCAATTCCCATCATTCAGAAACGGAATTGATGCGGTATCTTAAGAAATTAGAGCGAAAAGATTTAGCCTTAAATCATTCCATGATTGCCTTGGGTTCCTGTACTATGAAGTTGAATGCGGCGTCTGAAATGCTACCTTTAAGTTGGGCGCAGTGGAGCAACATCCATCCTTTTGTACCTATCGAACAGGCGGAGGGATATCAAATTGTCTTAAAAGAATTGGAAAATTACTTGAATGTAATAACCGGTTTTGAAGGTACCTCCTTACAACCCAATTCTGGTGCTCAAGGAGAATATGCCGGATTAATGACCATAAGAGCCTATCATGAATCCAATGGAGATTCCAACAGAAATATTTGCCTCATTCCCGCCTCTGCACATGGAACCAATCCTGCTTCAGCAGTTATGGCCGGAATGCAGGTTGTAGTCACTAAAACTGACGAAAAAGGGAATATAGATGTAGCCGATTTGGAAGAAAAAGTGCTTTTACATAAAAATAATTTAGCAGCACTTATGGTTACCTACCCATCGACCCATGGTGTTTTTGAGTCTTCTATAAAGCATATTACCAAATTGATTCATGACAATGGCGGTCAGGTATATATGGACGGGGCCAATATGAATGCACAAGTGGGACTTACCAATCCTGCAACGATAGGTGCAGATGTTTGCCACCTTAACTTACATAAGACTTTTGCCATTCCTCACGGTGGTGGGGGACCAGGCGTTGGACCTATTTGTGTAGCAAAGCAGTTAGTACCCTTTTTACCGGGTAACCCTCTTATAAAAACAGGGGGTGAAAAAGCAATTACGGCCATATCCGGAGCACCATGGGGAAGTTCGCTGGTTTGTTTAATTTCTTATGGCTATATAAAAATGCTGGGGGAACACGGGCTCACTCAGGCAACAAAAACTGCCATTCTGAACGCTAATTATATAAAACACAGACTTAATGGTAAGTTTGACGTGCTTTATACCGGTGAGAAGGGTAGGGCAGCCCATGAAATGATTATAGACTGTAGACCGTTCAAGAAGAATGGTATTGAAGTTACAGACATCGCAAAAAGGCTAATGGACTATGGATTTCATGCCCCCACTGTTTCTTTTCCTGTAGCTGGCACCCTTATGATTGAACCCACGGAAAGTGAAAACCTATCAGAATTAGATCGCTTTTGCGACGCTATGCTTTCTATACGAACCGAAATAGATAATTCATCAGAAAAGGAAGAGAATAACATTTTGAAAAATGCCCCCCATACTTTACGTATGCTAACCAGTGATGAATGGAACTTTCCTTACAGTAGACAAGAAGCAGCATTTCCATTACCTTATGTTTCAGAAAACAAATTTTGGCCAAGTGTACGAAGAGTAGATGATGCATATGGAGACCGTAATTTAATTTGCACCTGCGCTCCTATGGAGGCATATATGGAGGCTTAAAAAAGCTTTAAAGCAATGGTTTTATGGGGCTTGGAGAAATACCAAGCCCTAATTTGATTTACAAGCTGCTACAAGAATTTAAATTGGACATCGTATTGATTTATTATGCATACATAATTGTTTCGGTGTCTTTGTTTAATTTTGTTTACTAAACCATAACTATAGTACTTCTTATGAATATAGGAATCACCGGAACAGGTAGTTATTTGCCTGCCATCGTTGCAGATAATAAAGACTTTGCACATCATGAGTTTTTAAATGAAGATGGTTCATCCTTTAAACAGCCTAATTCAGTAATTATTGAAAAGTTTCAAGCAATTACCGGAATAGCCCAAAGGCGTTATGCCGATACCAATCTTAACACCTCAGATTTAGGGTATTTAGCATCAGAAATCGCTATTGCGGATGCGGCGATGGATAAAGAAGAATTAGACTATATTATTTTTGCTCATAATTTTGGAGACGTATCCCATGGAAGTATTCAAGGAGATACCATACCCAGTTTAGCATCAAGAGTAAAAAATCACCTTAAAATAAAAAATCCAAAATGTGTTGCTTACGATATTTTGTTTGGTTGTCCCGGATGGATTGAGGGTGTAATACAAGCCAATGCTTTTATAAGAAGTGGCATTGCAAAAAAATGTTTGGTCATTGGTGCAGAAACCCTTTCAAGAGTAGTAGATGACCATGACCGGGATTCTATGATTTACTCCGATGGTGCAGGCGCCGTAGTTATTGAGGCTACCAACAATTCGGGTCAAATCCTCTCTCATGCCACAGAAACCTATACCTTTGAAGAGGCGTATTATCTGTTTTTCGGTAAATCCTATTGTCAGAACACCAAAAAAGATACCCGATATATTAAAATGTATGGCAGAAAAATTTATGAATTTGCTGTTACACATGTCCCCGTTGCAATGAAAGACTGCTTGGAAAAAAGTGGTATCCCCATCCAAGAAGTCAAAAAACTATTGATTCACCAGGCCAATGAAAAAATGGATGAGGCTATTGTAAAGCGATTTTATAAATTGTATAATTTGGAAATGCCAATAGGTATAATGCCGATGAGCATAAGGGAATTAGGAAATAGCTCTGTTGCTACAATTCCAACCTTATTAGACATGATTCGTCGTGGAAAATTAGAAAATCAGAGTTTAAAAAAGGGAGATGTTATTATCTTTGCAAGCGTTGGTGCCGGAATGAACATCAATGCAATGGTCTATAGATATTAGCATGTACGAAAATAATTTTCCAAATAAGCGCTTTAGACATACTGCAGCATTTTTACAAAAGCATATTTCCAAAGAGCATTCTATATTAGATTTGGGTGTTGAAAATCCGTTTTCTAAAATAATGCAAGAACTAGGATTTTCAGTTGAAAATACGAAGGGAGAGGATTTGGATATAGATTTTTCCTCGGTATTAAGTTCAAAAGCAGAAGTGGTAACCGCTTTTGAAATATTTGAACACCTACTCGCCCCATTCAATGTACTAAAAGAAATTAAGGCCAACAAGTTAGTAACCAGTATTCCTTTACGCCTTTGGTTCTCTAAAGCTTATCGCAGTAAAACGGACCCTTGGGATAGACACTATCATGAATTTGAGGACTGGCAGTTCGATTGGTTACTTGAAAAGGCAGGCTGGGAAATAAAGGATAGGGCAAAATGGACAAATCCAACAAAAAAAATTGGTATACGCCCTTTGCTCCGACTTTTTGTTCCAAGATATTATATAGTATATGCAGTGCGAAAGAATAAATTTTAAAGCGGTCTTGCCAAAAAGATAAAATCGAATTTTTATACTACTGGAATGAACTATTGTATTATAATTCCTGCGCACAATGAGGAGGCTTTTTTGAGCTTAACACTAAATTCAATACTAAAGCAAACATTTCTGCCGCAAAAAGTAGTCGTAGTAAACGACAATTCTACGGATAAAACCGAAGCGATATTGGATCATTTTGTTATAAACAATCCGCAACTTTTTGAAAAGCTTAATATTACCTCATCTACCGCACATATGCCGGGTAGTAAAGTGGTTAATGCCTTTACCAAAGGCTTAGATAAAATCAAAATAGATTATGATTTTATAGTTAAATTGGATGCAGACATAATACTTCCCGACCATTATTTCGAAAAGATTACTTTGCTTTTCAAAGCACATCCCAAAGCAGGGATTGTTGGTGGCTTTGCGTTTGAACAAGAACCTTCAGGAGAATGGAAACTCAACCACCCAATGGACAAAGATCATGTTCGGGGAGCCTTTAAATCCTATTCAAAAAATTGCTTTCAAGCTATAGGGGGTCTTAAGAATGCGATGGGTTGGGATACGGTTGATGAGTTACTGGCAAAATACCATGGTTTTGAGATTATTACCGAAAACTCCTTACAAGTAAAACATTTGCGCCCTATTGGTAATGCCTACAACAAAAAGGCAAAATTGCTCCAAGGAAAAGCCATGTATACAATGCGCTATGGATTTTGGATCACTATCATTGCTTCAGCAAAAATGGCATTAAAACAAAAAAAAGCAAAGGTCTTTTACCATAATCTAAAAGGTTATTTTAAAGCCCAAAAAGAGAAGGTTCCTTTTTTGGTTTCAAATATAGAAGGTGCTTTTATTAGGCAACTACGCTGGAAAAATATGAAATCAAAATTATTTTGAAATAATTATTTGGTTTACTCTAGTACCTCAATAATTGGTTCTCCAGTATTCCCGTTGGGATATGCAATACCCAGCAAAACAGCTAATGTAGGAGCAATATCGGAGATTACTGTTTTCCTTACTGTTTGTCCTGTAGGTATGCCTTTGCCATAAAATAATAACGGAACGTGAGTGTCATAAACTTGAGGTGACCCATGTGTAGAACCAGTTACACCATAATCTATAACCCCCGGTTTTAATACCCATAAAACATCTCCCGAACGTTTTAGGTTGTACCCGTTTTGTATGATGTTTGCAATACCATGCTCATAACTATTTTGCCACATTTGATACCCGGTATACACTCTGTCTATGGCGTCGTAACCTAACAATTCCTGGGCAATAGTCTCTTGCACTACTCTCATTTCAAGGCCTAAGTTTTTCACCAATTTATAGTCTAAAAATAATTGCTCGTTGGAACTATTCTTAACCAAATCTGTTGTTCCATAGGTGTAATTTAAAAACTCATTTAATTGACCCTTCCAGTCTCTTGGCCTTGCATATCCTGCAGGTACTTTCTGATCTCGTAAATAACTAGGTACTTCTATTGCTGCATGGTCAGCTGTTAAAAAAACGGTATATTCATCTAAACCAACATGCTTGTCTAATACCTTTAAAAGTTGATCCAAATCCTGATCTAATCGTAAATAAGTGTCTTGTATTTCTTTTGAATTAACTCCAAATTTATGACCGATATAATCCGTACTGGAAAAACTGATTGCTAAAAAGTCAGTAACAGAATCGGTTCCTAAACTTTCTCCTGTTAACGCTGCAATTGCAAAATCTACAACCATTGTATTACCAAAAGGTGTATCCTTTAAAATATCAAAATGACCATTTTCTTCCCAAAGCTTCGGGATATCATGAGGAAATGTAGATACTGTTTCCCCTTTAAAAAGACCTTCGTAAGCCGTGTTATCTAAGCCGCTTTCTACATATGTCTTAATATCTCTAAAAGTGGTCCAAGGCTTTTTATATTGCTCAACCTTGTTTGAACCGTTAAAATCAGTAACCCATTTTGGCAAATTACTCATATAAAAGGAACTTGTAATCCAACTTCCTTCCGTTTCTCCATGAAACCAGTAAGCACCATTTGCAGTATGTCCGCCCGGAAGTACTGCTCCTCTATCCTTCAAGGAAATTGCTATAGTCTTTCCTCTCATTTGTGTATGGAGTCGTAATTGATCAGTAATGGTTGTAACATTCATTCTATGGGGTGACATTTGACCGGCATTAGAAGCTGTTCCGACAGAAGTAAATCTGTCATCACCTGCGCAATAAACTTTCTTATTCGCTTCTTTGTCATACCAATCATTACCAATTATACCGTGTGTTGCCGGAGTGGTTCCTGTATAAACAGATGCATGTCCTGGTCCTGTATAGGTGGGTGCATAATTAAAATGATTGTTTTTACAATTGAATCCACCGTTTATCAAGCGTTTAAATCCACCTTCGCCATAGTGCACCCAAAATCGTGTTAAATAATCATACCGCATTTGATCTACAACGATACCTACCACAAGTTTAGGGGGTGTGCTTGAAGACCCGATATTTTCTTCAGAAATTTTTTCTTTGGATTTTCTTTGGGCATTGATGGGGTTTTGTATTCCTAGTATCAAGAAAAACAAAACCAAGTAGCAAAATCGCATTTTATTTTATTTACAAATGAATGAGCACAAATTTAAATAAATAAACACTTAAAAGATTAATTGAAGGTTAAATGAAATCTAATATTGCTATTTTTACAGTCACGAAGTCTATTTGCAACTTATGAATTATTTAGCGTCTATTGGTAGCTATTTTATAATGATACGAGAGGTTTTCAAAAAGCCAACAAAATGGTCGGTGATGAGAACCCTAATTCTAAAGGAAATAGACGAGCTTATTTTTGGTTCCTTGGGCATTATAATTTTTATTGCCTTCTTCATTGGGGGTGTAGTCACAATACAAACTGCATTGAATCTTACTAATCCATTAATACCTAGAAGTTTAATAGGTTTTGCAACGCGTCAGTCCGTAATATTAGAATTTGCACCCACGTTTACATCTATAATAATGGCTGGTAAGGTTGGTTCATATATAACCAGTAGTATTGGTACTATGCGGGTAACAGAACAAATAGATGCTTTA
This sequence comes from Arenibacter sp., assembly GCA_041747755.1. GTDB lineage: Bacteria > Bacteroidota > Bacteroidia > Flavobacteriales > Flavobacteriaceae > Aurantibrevibacter. The sequence continues at coordinate 12,508 of JBGTEN010000076.1, forward strand.
GAAGTAATGGGTGTCAACTCGCTGAATTATTTGGTTTTTCCCAAAATTATTGCACTCATGATGTATCCTTTTGCGATTGCAATTGCTATGTATGTTGGTATATTGGGTGGATGGATTGCAGGGGTTTTTGGAGGCTTTAGTTCCAGCGCAGATTTTGTAGAGGGACTGCAAATGGAGTTTATTCCCTTTCATGTAACCTATTCTTTTATTAAGACCATGGTTTTTGCATTTGTTATTGCAACCATTCCCTCTTTCCATGGATATTATATGAAAGGTGGTGCTTTGGAAGTGGGCAAGGCAAGTACAACCTCTTTTGTATGGACAAGTGTTGCAATAATTATTTTAAACTACGTCCTAACACAAATGCTACTAGGCTAATGATAGAAGTTAACAACATACATAAGTCGTTTGGGGAAACCGAAGTTTTAAAAGGTATATCCACTTCCTTTCATGAAGGAAAAACAAACTTGGTGATAGGGCAAAGCGGTTCAGGGAAAACAGTTTTTTTGAAGTGTCTTTTAGGCCTTTTTGTTCCAGATCAGGGTACTATTAGTTATGATGGTAAAGTTTACTCTGAACTTTCTGATGCCGAGAAAAGAGATTTACGCCAGGAAATGGGAATGGTTTTCCAAGGTAGTGCTTTATTTGATTCGATGACGGTTGAGGGCAACGTAATGTTTCCTTTGGAAATGTTTACCAAACAATCTAAATCTGAAAAACAAGATCGTGTAGACTTTGTTCTGAAAAGAGTAAATCTCATTGATGCACATCATAAATTCCCGTCAGAAATATCAGGAGGAATGCAGAAAAGGGTCGCTATTGCCCGTGCAATTGTAATGAACCCGAAATACCTGTTCTGCGATGAACCAAACTCTGGTCTGGATCCTAAAACGGCAATTCTTATAGATAATCTTATTCAGGAAATAACACAGGAATACAATATTACTACCGTTATTAATAGCCATGATATGAATTCTGTTATGGAAATAGGAGAAAAAATTATATTTCTTAAAGATGGCTATTTGGAATGGGAAGGCTCCAACAAAGAAATATTTAAAACAGATAATGAATCTGTAACCAATTTTGTGTACTCCTCTGAACTCTTTAAAAAAGTGAGACAGATGTACATTGAGGAGCGAAATTAATTACTTTCTTGTCGAAGCTGAATTTTATCATTTTTTAGCCTCAATCTTAACCAATCCGTAAGCTTTTTAGTATCAGTATCCACTTGGCCTTTGTTCATTCCAGATTTCCATTTTATCTCAAAAACAGGAATGGTATCTGTTTTTGTAAAATCCGTTTTTATGGTTGGCGAAAAACTTAAACTCTCTAAATTTTCATAATTGGTTTTTGCTTCGGCCGAAATTTCACTAAAGGGCACTTGAATAGATAGTTTTCCTAGATTTCCCAAAGCTTCTTCCAAAATCTTAATTCGCTCATCCTTATTAAAAATTTCAGCTTTTTTTGATTCATACAACTCATTCACATAATTAAACTTTATTTCCGAATCGTCCTTCCCTGCTTGAACTATATTGATTTCCGTATCTGCCAATTTTGAGTATTTAGATTTTTGAGCCCTCCAAGAATCAATTACATTTTCAGGAATAGGCTCATCTCCTAATGAAACTAATTCAATTATTGAGGTACCTTTTCTTTTATATTCAATTTTTGTAAGCTCATCCAAGTACTTGCCTCCTGACTTAAACTGATACACCCCAATTGTTTCGTTAATCAATTGCTGAGCTTGTATCATAAATCTGGACTCCTGAAAGACATAATAGAAAGTAAATCCAGCCGGTATCATGACCATAATTGCAACTACAGAAGCTGTCCGGGCAATAAATCTGCGTCTTTTAGAATTAGCATATCGGACCATGGGGAACTTAAGCAATCTTAGCACTAAAAAAGTAGCCAATCCAATGAATATGGTGTTAATTACAAATAAGTACAATGCGCCAATAGCATAATTGAAATTACCTATCGCTAATCCAAAACCAACTGTGCACAATGGTGGCATCAAGGCAGTTGCAATAGCAACTCCATAAATAACAGAAGCTATTGTTCCTTTTTTAGCCCTTGCAATTACAAGTGCCAAACCTCCAAAGAAAGCGATCAACACATCCCTAATGTCAGGGGCTGTTCTAGCCAATAATTCTGAAGACTCTGCACGTAAAGGAAATAAATAGAAAAACAAAAATGCTGTTAAAACACTCAGTCCTACCATAACCCCAAAATTTTTCAATGACCTTCTTAACGTATCAATATCGTTGGTGGCTAAAGAAAGACCAATTCCTAAAATGGGTCCTAAAAGGGGCGAAATTAACATGGCACCAATAACAACAGCGGTAGAATTGGCATTGAGGCCAACCGATGCAACAAAAATTGAACAGATTAGAATCCAGGAAGTATGCCCCTTAAAAGGAATGTCCGCAATAATAGCGGCTTTTGTCGCCTCCTGATCAGTATTGTCTCTTATATTTAATAGGTCATAAAAGAACTTCAGAGTACTCCCAATCAAACCTTTAAGGTCTCTTTTAATATCTTCAGTATGGCCATTACCCTCTTCCTGAGGTGATTGCCGCTTTTCTTCGTATTTATCTTCACTCATAGTTATGCGAATTCTTCACCGAACTTATTTTTTACAACATTTAAAACTTTTTTAATGTCCTGCTCCTTTGATTTTGGATAAATTAATAAAACCTCCTCTTTGTCAACAATAATATAGTCGCTTAATCCATCAACAACTACAATTTTTCCTTTGGGTGACCGAATCATATTGCCCCGAGCATCTTCTGCAACAACTTTACTGTTTACTATAGCATTATTATTTTCATCTTTATCCAATTTCTCATACAATGACCCCCAGGTACCCAAATCATTCCAATCAAAGGTAGCCGGGAGTACAAATATATCCTTTGAGGGTTCCAGTATCGCATAGTCTATGGAAATATTATCTGCTTTTGGATAATTATAGGTGATAAAGCCTTTTTCTTTTTCGGTGTTGTAAACCGGAATCCCGGCAGCAAATAAATTGTATTGTGCAATCTGAAAGGATTTAAAAGCATTGACAATGGTCTTAGCGCTCCACATAAATATCCCGGCATTCCAAAGAAAATTACCTTGTGCCAAAAACTCTTTTGCGGTTTCATAATTAGGCTTTTCTCTAAACTGAAGTACTTTTTTTAGCCCTTCAACTCCTTTTTCAAATTCGATATATCCAAAACCTGTATTTGGAAAAGTAGGTGTTATCCCTAAGGTGCAAAGCACATCTTCTTTTTCACATTTATCAAAACACTGAATTACATCATTGGCAAAAGCAGCTTCATCTTCAATCCAATGGTCGCTAGGAGCTACAATCATTACCGCATCGGGATTCATTTTTTGAATTTTCAGCGCAGCGTACAAAATACAAGGGGCAGTATTACGCATTGCCGGCTCCAATACCACTTGTTGTGGCTTAACCAAAGGAAGTTGTTCTAAAACTATATCATTGTACCTTTCATTTGTTAATATCAAAATATTTTCCGTAGGTACAAATGTATTTAACCGTTTGAATGTCTTTTGGATAAGGGTATCGCCTGTACCCAGCATATCGTGAAATTGTTTTGGGTTTGCAGAAGTACTTATAGGCCAAAAACGGGATCCTACCCCTCCGGCCATTAATACTGCATAGTAATTTCTATTCATTGCTACCTAATTTGTTACTAATTCTACTTCTGCATTGGGTTGAAAAAGGTATACTTTCCCAGAGGAGATTTCAACACACTCATATCTTTTTGTTCGCAGACTCCCTTTTTTAAATAGACGTCCATTATAAATTCTAAAAATACTGCCTTCGGGAATTTCAAAAACAAACGATTTGTCATTTTTAATATCAAACGCCTTTAAAGCTAGCGATAATTTGGCATCCGTATCGCTACTGGCCTTTGGATTTATAAAATGCTTGGCTAGAAGGGGCAAAAGTTTAGATGGAAATATTTCCGGACGAATAAAAGGCAGCATCAATACTTGAAAGGTACGTTTCCATTCCAGTCCATGAGGAAGAATACGTCTGCCAAACTTTTCAAAAGCAACCAAATGTGCTATTTCATGAACTAAAGTAATCAAAAACCGATATTGATTCAGAGTAGCATTAACAGTAATCTGATGTAAGCCATTGGGTAGTAGCCTATAATCTCCATGCCGTGTTACCCGTTGATTGACAATTTTAAGATGTACCCCATTTTCCTTAATGAGTTCCAAACATGGAGTAACAGCTCGCTCCGGAAGGTATTTTTTTAGGATTGTATCCATCAAAACAAAAATAGGATTTTACCTCTATGAATATATAATCCATACCTATTTTTGAAAATTATTTTTGTAAATCAAAGAATTAATTCTCTACACAATAAATTGGTAGTAACATTTAACGCATTACTTGACTTTCCAGCTCTTCCCTCTGAGCAACTCTGTATCTGAGTAGGCTTAAATAGTTTAAGGCATCTCTATTTCTATAATCCGAGTAAGACTTGGAAGCCCATTCCATGGCTCCTTCCAAATTACCGTCAATTTCATTGCTGATAGCCATATTGTAATGTGCTCTCCCGGCAATTTTGAGATTTCTATTTGCCAGTTCTTGTTCCCAAAGCATAGCAGCTCCTTTCCAATCACCCGTTTGGGCTTTTCTTTTAGCAATTACAAACCTATCACTACCCCGAACAAAATAATTGCGTGCCACTCTTCTTTCCGAAGGGAAAAGTCGTAAAGCATAAGCACTTCCTATGTACTTGCTCTGTTGTATTACTGCTTCTTTTCTTCCAAGCACTGCCTCAACCGCCTTTATTGGATTAATTCCTTTGCCAGCAGAAACTACACGACGGTTTCCTAAATACTCATCTAAAATATCTTTGGTATGCGGATCGTAAATTCGCCATCCATTCTTTATAAGTGTTTCCAAAGTAACCTCATGGCCAGGTACGGATGCTTTTATTCCAATAGAATTTGGAAGTTCCATAGTTGTTAATTGATAGTCAATTTTGGTGTCTGTATCATAGAACTCCAGTGAAAATATAATGTCTACACCATTGGCCTTACACAAAGCTTCTACCTGCTCCCATGAAAGTGTTGCAGGAAGCATGCCCAAGCCTTTTCTTTCATGAGTTAAACTATCTATAACCTTAATTTCTCTAAAACGTTGCTGCCGAATTAATTGGTCGCGTAGCGCCTTGACTGCCTCCTCTGCTCCAATCCTATCTAAATTTAAGCCTTCAGCAGAAAGAATTTGATCTATTCTATCCAGTGTCTTGTTCTCTTCTGAAGGAAGACTTCTATTAATAATTCCAACGTTTTGAATTTCAGAAGCAATAAAAACGGGGGCAGGTTCAACAACCCGCATTGTAAGCTGATTAGTAGCACTACAAGACAATAATAGAAAGGCTGTGATAATCAAAAAAGCTGTGGATTTAAAATTTTTCATAAGTAGGTATTTAGAACAACTTAATATTATAGGAATAGAATTCCTTAATATATTCTGATTATAAACTACTTATATACCCCTGATATTGTATTATTCCTCTACTTATTTGAAATTTATTGCTTGATATAATGCTATTTAAATCCTAAAAATGAGCGGTTTACCAAAAAAAAGTTCCATTGGCCTTGGTATACATCAACTAAACATCCATATCTATCAAAACTAGGGCGTACTTGAGGAAACCTGCAATAGTTTTCCATTATAAAATTTATTCCCGTTTAATGCAAACTCTTTAATATAAACCGCCATTTCTAAGGCGGTAGTGGGTGCTTTGTAACCTGGAAAAGCTTCTTCCAGCATTTCTGTTTGTACTGCACCCAAAGCAAGGACATTAAAAGACGGACCTGTTTTTTTAAATTCTTCAGCCCACAATTCGGTCAGAGTAATTACTGCTCCTTTGCTGGAGCTATACGAAGAAAGGCCGGCGAATTTTACACTCCCTTGAACTCCTCCCATGGAACTTATAGTAACCACGTGTCCTGCCTTTGGCATTAAGGGAACTACTTTTCGTGTAATCTCTGCTACGCCAAATACATTAACTTTATACACTTCTTCAAATTCAGCAGCACTTATCTCCAGAAATGGCTTGTTTACCAATTTCCCTGCATTGTTAATGAGAATATCAACCCTGTCCCATTGCTCAAGTATAACATGTGATAATTGATTCAAATCTGCAGCATTACATATATCACATGGAAAAGAAAAAATATTAGGGTGACCTAAATCTAAAATTGGTGTATTATTACGCGAAAGAGCTAACACTTTATGCCCATCATCTGCAAAAAGCTTGGCTAGCTCATAGCCTATTCCCCTGCTAGTTCCGGTAATAATAACATTTGCCATTAATTATATTTTATTTCCTTTGCTGGGGAATTAAGAATTCCCTCTAAAACAGGGATAGTTTTGTTGACCAATAAGGCCATATGTTCAAAATTCATCAACGAATTTTCATCTCCAACCTGATGATAATGATTGAAGTTTGTAAAGTCAAAGGTGCAAAACGTTTGCGATGGGACATTAAAAACTTTGTGAAAGGGATAGTTATCCGATCTTTTAAATAATTCAAATTCCTTGGCTGAGGGTAAAAAACCAATTAAATTTTCACCACTATAATTATTACCTATTTCAGCCAAATTAGATAGCTCATAGCCTGTAACGTACATAAAATAATCCTTATCTACCAGTGGTACCCCTACCATTTCAAAATTAAGCATAGTGTACAGGTTGAGATTTTGCTGCTTTAACTTATTCGCTAGATGTTCAGATCCCAGGAGTCCTTTTTCTTCCGCGCTGAATAGGGCAAAAATTATGCTTCTTTTATTGGTTTTAGCATTCCCAAAATATCTAGCTAATTCTAAGACTGTGGCTGTCCCCGAGGCATTATCATTGGCGCCATTGGCTATGGCATCTCCATTCACGGGCGCAATAATCCCAATATGATCGTAATGTGCACCAATTATAATAAACTCCTTCTTTAAAACTGAATCATTCCCTTCCAACAACCCAACAACGTTATATGCCGGTTTATCAAAATTAGACAAGGTATCCAAATAGGTTGAAAAATAGGGAGCGATATCATTCTCAATAAAAATGTTTGCAATAAATTCGGCAGCCTTTTCAATTCCTTTGCTTCCCGTATCTCTTCCTTCCAAAGCATCAGAAGCTAAAAACTCCATTATTCTTTCTACCTCACTGCTCCCACTAAAATTTAAGACTACCGCTTCTGCTTTTGTACTAGATATCTGTTCTTTTTCTGGTGGTACCAGAACCTTTTCTTCAGAACTGCCGGGCGTATTTGGATTAGTTGTGGTAAGTTGTGTGGATCCACAACCTACAATCAAAAACAATAGTGTTAGTATAAAGTAGAATTGTCTCATTTGTTGAAATTTGTTAGGCTTAAATATAAAAAAAGCATCCCAGTAATCAGGGATGCTCTTCATAAATATTGTAATCGGAGATGGTCTTTATAGTAATATTTAAGCCAACATGGTTACCGGATTTTCTAAGAATGCTCGCAACGTTTGAAGAAATTGCGCTCCTGTTGCGCCATCAACTGTTCTATGGTCGCATGCCAAGGTTACCTTCATGGTATTGCCAATAACAATTTGTCCGTTTTTAACTACCGGTTTTTCAACAATAGCACCAACTGACAAAATTGCAGAATTGGGCTGATTAATAATAGAGGTAAATTCCAAAATACCAAACATTCCCAAATTGGATACGGTAAAGGTACTACCTTCCATTTCTGCAGGAGTCAATTTTTTGGTCTTTGCTCTTCCGGCCAAATCTCTGACAGCGCTACCGATTTGTGTAAAGCCCATTTGATCTGTAAACTTCAGTACAGGTACTACCAAGCCGTCTTCAACAGCTACTGCAACACCTATATGAATATGTTTGTTAAATCGTGTAGTATCACCATTCCAACTGGTATTCACTTGCGGATGTTTTTTAAGTGCCATGGCGCATGCCTTCACAACCATATCATTAAACGATACTTTGGTATCAGGCAAACTATTGATTTGCTCACGCGATGCTTTGGCATTGTCCATATCAACCTCTATTGCTAAGTAATAGTGCGGCGCGCTAAATTTAGATTCGGCTAAGCGTTTGGCAATTACCTTTCTCATTTGAGAATTTTTCACCTCTTCGCTACCTTCTTCTCCAACAGGGAGCGCAACCGCAGGTGTAACGGACTTTTTATCGGTCAAAGTTTGTGGGGCACTAACACTGGCCTGATCTGCCTTCTTTTCTGGTTGATAAGTTTCTACGTCTTTTTTAACTATCCTTCCCTGGTCTCCAGATCCTTTTAAATCTGCTAAATCTATACCCTTTTCTTGGGCTATTTTTTTTGCTAAGGGAGAAATAAAAATGCGTTGCCCATCATTTGAAGCTGGAGTTTCATGGGAATCAGCACTTTTGACTTGAGGTTTTTCTTGTTCCTGAGCATTTTCTTCTTTTACGCTAGTAGATGATTTGGCATTTAAAATACTGTTTACATCTGTTCCCTCCGGTCCAATAATAGCTAGGACGGTGTCTACAGCGGCAGTCTCTCCTTCTTTTAGACCTGTATATAATAATGTTCCCGCATAAAATGACTCAAATTCCATTGTGGCCTTATCAGTCTCTATTTCGGCTAAAATATCGCCTTCTTCCACTTTGTCTCCAATTTTTTTCAACCAGGTAGCCACGGTACCTTCCTCCATGGTATCACTAAGCCTTGGCATTTTTATAATCTCTACACCTTCAGGTATTTTGGCCTCAGAACTCTCAGGTTTCGCTGCAGAAGAAGGTTTGGCAGCAGTTACTTCTTCAATAGGTTCGTGCTTCTCCTCTTTAACCTCAGCTTTTTCTACTTTTTTAACCGGAGCACCTCCACCATTAAGAATTCCGGAAATATCCTCTCCTTCCTTACCAATAATTGCCAGTAAAGAATCTACAGGAGCGCCATCACCTTCTTGAATACCAATATGAAGCAAAGTACCTTCATGAAAAGATTCGAATTCCATGGTAGCCTTATCCGTTTCAATTTCTGCTAAAATATCCCCTTCTGCAACCTTATCCCCTACTTTTTTAAGCCACTTAGCCACCGTACCTTCTTCCATGGTATCGCTAAGTCTAGGCATATTAATTATTTCTGCCATTACCTATAATTTATGTTGTAAAAATGGATAATCTTCCTGATCGTAAACCATATCGTAAAGTTGCTGAATAGGAGGGTAATCTGATTCTTCCGCAAACTTCTCACATTCCGACACTAATTCTTTTACCCTATCATCTATTTTCTTAATTTCCTCATCAGATGCATATTTATTTTCTTTAATCACCTGAAGCACTTGCGATATCGGGTCTATCTTTTTATATTCCTCTACCTCTTCTTTTGTTCTATAATGCTGTGCATCTGACATAGAATGCCCTCTGTATCGGTATGTTTTCATTTCTAAAAAAGTTGGACCTCCACCACTTCTGGCACGTTCTATCGCTTTGCTCATTTCCTCGGCAACTTTCACGGGGTCCATACCGTCTACTGGTCCGCAAGGCATTTCATAACCTAAACCTAATTTCCAAATTTCTGTGGAATATGAAGTTCTTGCCACGGAAGTACCCATAGCATACCCGTTATTCTCACAAACAAAAACTACAGGTAACTGCCATAACATAGCTAAATTAAAGGTTTCGTGCAAAGAGCCTTGTCTTACCGCACCATCTCCCATATAACAAAGTGTAACAGAATCTCTTTTAAAATACTTGTCTGCAAAAGCCAAACCGGCACCCAAGGGAATTTGACCCCCTACAATTCCATGTCCCCCATAAAAACGGTGTTCTTTGGAAAAAATATGCATAGAACCTCCCATCCCTTTAGAGGTACCCGTTACCTTACCATACAACTCCGCCATTACCCTTCTTGGATCCACTCCCATTCCTATAGGCTGTACATGATTTCTGTATGCAGTGATCATTCTGTCCTTAGTTAAATCCATGGCATGAAGAGCGCCGGCTAAAACAGCTTCTTGACCGTTATATAAATGAAGAAATCCTCTTACTTTTTGTTGAATATAAACAGCAGCAAGTTTATCTTCAAACTTTCTCCAGAACAACATATCTTCATACCATTTTAGGTAGACTTCTTTGGTAATTTTTTCCATTAATTGGTGTTTTTAATAGTATCCCCGACGAATCGAAAAACAAAAATACACATATATATCAATAGGTGAAAAAAATTAAAGTAAAAGCTCGATGGAAATTTAAAATTTAATGATGTTTGAGAAGTTATAAAAAAGAACTATTAAATGCCAAAGGCAAAATATCAACTACCGAGTTGCATTGTATTACTTCTCCGGTTTCTCCCATGAAAAGCAATTCAATGGGAGTACCCTGCTTATTTTCGTACTCTGACATGGACTGTCGACAGTTTCCGCAGGGAGCAACGGGTCTGTTAACCATATAATTTTTTGAAGTAGCAGTTATGGCAATACTTTTAATTTGTACTCCCGGAAATTGAGATGAGGCATGAAAGATTGCAACCCGCTCCGCACATAGTCCGGATGGATATGAGGCGTTCTCTTGATTATTACCAGTAACTATTTCTCCGTTAATTAACAATACAGCTGCACCCACGCAAAAATTAGAATAAGGAGCGTAAGCCTTACTTCTTGAATGTATAGCTTGCTCCATCAGTTGTTTTTGATTTGAAGGTAACTCGCTAAAGGATTCAAAAACGGTTATCGTAATGGTTATTTTCTCTTGTTTCATCCATTGATATTTATTTGTTTTTAAAGAGTCAGATGTAATTAGCCAATGAACATTTCGGCGCTACAGATCTGAAGTTATTCAACTGCGAACCTTTAGAGTTTAGAGCCCATTTCATTAAAGGTTAGCTACTACCTGCAAAAATAAAAAAACCCGCTATACAGCAGGTTTTAGCTCATTATTTCTTTAATCCTAATTAATCATTAAAAAACTCTTCTCCTAAGTTAAAAGTAAGTGAAAAACGCAATGTGTTTTCCAAAGGATTTCTGACCTGGGAAGTTGAAAATAAATAAGATAAATCTACCTGAGCGGATTTAAATTTAAAACCTGCTCCAAGGGTGAAGAACTTTCTAGAACCTTTTAATTCATTCTCATTAAAATATCCAGTTCTTAACATAAATGCATTTTGATACACGTACTCTGCGCCTAA
>JBGTEN010000077.1:0-15604 GCA_041747755.1 Arenibacter sp.
GAATTTCCCACCTGCAAAATGGCCAAAGCCCTTACAGGCAATGTGGTATGATGCTAAAGAAGATTGGAACAACGCCCACGAAATAGCACAGGACATAACGAATTCAGATGGCGACTGGATTCATGCCTACTTGCATAGAAAAGAAGGTGATGTCTTTAATGCCAGATATTGGTATAGAAAAGCCAATAAACCATTTCCCAACTTTAGTTTGGAAGACGAACAGAAGGAGATTGTTTACGCCCTTTTAAAATTATAAACAAAAGTAAAGTTTCGGTTTTAAAACGTAACTATAGTAAATCCTTAGAAAAGCAAACACTGTTCTCCACCCCGGCATATTGTCCAAAATTGGGAATGATTTTATACCCACTTTTGGTGTACAACGCAATTGCTTCCGGCTGACGCTTCCCGGTCTCAAGCACACATTTTTTAATTTGAAGTTCCTTCGCCCAGTCTTCAAGTCCCTTTAAAATTTGGGAAGCAACCCTTTTTCCACGGAATTCCGGAATTACAAACATGCGTTTCACCTCCATAGATTGTGAATCAAACAGTTTTATGGCGCCACAACCCACCGGTACTTCCTTTTCATAAGCCACTATAGCATGCTTTATGGTGCTTATGGAATTGAATTGGGCATAAAAGGAATGTTCTTCGCCATCTCTTTTATGAAGATCTGCATCTAACAACCGAACAAGACCTTTAAAATCGGGGTTGTCGGAATCAGTGCGCTTTAAAATTAATGAGGTTGTCATTTATACAATTTAATTTTCCAATCTTGATTAAGGAAAATTAAAAAAAATAATTTCAATTACGGCTTAGGAAATTATCTGATGCTTCCGAATCCTAATAACCACCGATTTGGAGGTTGGGGTATTGCTATAGTCAGCCGTACTTTTAAGTGGCACCAAAACGTTGGTTTCAGGAAAATAAGTAGCTGTACATTGTTTCGGAATAGCATATGCCACTACAATAAACTTTTTGGCAATTCGCTCAGTGCCGCCATGATTGTTGTATAAATCGACCAAATCATTTTCTTTTAACGCTTGCTTCTTCATATCTTCGGGATTCATAAAGATTACCCTGCGCTCATTATGTATTCCCCTATAGCGATCATTTAATCCATAAATGGTGGTATTAAACTGATCATGACTTCGAATGGTCATCATCAGGAATTCATCTTCCTGTAAGGTTGTAGGGACCACTTTGGAAATACTAAAATTAGCCTTTCCTGTATTCGTGTTATATTGGTTCATCCGTGCTGTATTGGGTAAATAAAATCCACCCGGTTTTCTAACCCGTTCATTATAATCATAAAAACCGGGAATACATTTTTCAATACTACTTCGAATTTGATCATAATGGGTCAGAAATTGATCCCAATTTACTTTGCTATCATGCATGGTGGCTTTAGCCAGTCGGCAAACTATTTCGGGTTCGCTTAATAGCTTTTTGGAAATCGGGGTTAAATTGCCCTTACTCTGATGCACAACCCCCATGGAGTTCTCTACACTTACAAATTGTTGTTCGCCATTTATAATGTCCTTGTCCGTTCGTGCCAAACAGGGTAGAATTAGTGCTTCTTTTCCATGTATAAGGTGACTCCTGTTAAGTTTGGTAGAAACATGGACGGTTAAATCACATTTTTGTAAAGCTTCTGCAGTGTAGAGTGTGTCCGGAGTGGCCGATAAAAAATTACCGCCCATGGCAAAGAAGACTTTGGCAGCACCCGAATGCATAGCTTCTATGCTGGCTACCGTATCATAGCCGTTTTTTCTGGGGGGACTAAATTGAAATTCCTTCTCCAAATTATCCAGCAAGTATTTCGGGAGTTTTTCGTAAATCCCCATGGTACGATCTCCCTGTACATTACTATGTCCGCGAACCGGACAGGTACCAGCCCCGGGTTTCCCAATACTTCCCTTTAGCAACAAAATATTTACCACTTCCTTAATGGTGTCCACGGCATTTTTGTGTTGGGTAAGTCCCATAGCCCAGCATGCAATAATCTTGTTCTTGTGTGATAGAATTTGTGCCACTTTTTTTAACTCAACCAAGGGAATCCCACATAAATCAACCAATTCCATTATGTCCAATTGATTCAAATTTGCTTTATAAGCCTCAAAACCGGCTGTTTTATCTATTATAAACGCCTCATCTAAAACGCTTCCCGGATTTTGGGTTTCTTCTTCCAATAGTAATTTTGCAAGTGTCTGCAGCAATGCCATATCCCCATTAATTTTGACTTGCAAATACATATCTGCCAGTTTTGTATTACCGCCCAACAATCCGGAAAGTTGCTGTGGATTTGCAAAACTGACCATCCCTGCTTCTATAATAGGATTTACTACGATGATTGTTGCCCCATTCTGTTTTGCCTTTTGAAGTGCAGTTAACATACGTGGATGGTTAGTCCCCGGATTCTGACCTAAAATCAGAATCACTTCCGTTGCTTTAAAATCATCCAAGGTTACCGAGCCTTTCCCAATACCCAAAGTTTCTATCAGCGCTACACCACTGCTTTCATGGCACATATTGCTACAATCCGGCATATTGTTTGTCCCGTATTGCCGTACAAAAAGCTGGTAAAGGAAGGCAGCCTCATTGCTGGTTCTACCGGAAGTATAAAAAATAGCTTCATCCGGACTTTTTAAGCAATTAAGGTGTAGGGCAATTTTATGAAATGCATTTTCCCAGGAAATTTCTTCGTAAAAATCGCTTCCAGGCTTTACATACATGGGTTGGGCAATTCGTCCTTTTTTTCCTATTTCGTAATCGGAAAGTGTGGATAGCGAAGCAATACTATGTTGAGCAAAAAATAACGCATCCAATTTTTTGTTGGTCGCTTCCTCTGCAATGGCTTTGACTCCATTTTCACAATATTCACCCAGTCTGCTTCGCTCATCGTCGGGATCCGGCCAAGCGCATCCGGGGCAATCAAACCCATCTTGCTGATTCAACTTGCTTAATGTTTTAACTCCCCGACCTATTCCCATCGCACCAAAAACATGCCGAATTGATGATAAGATAGCCGGAATACCAGCAGCTACTTGCCTGGGTTTTGAAAGCTTTAAACCCGTTAACTGGGTAGACGATTCAGGATTTGGAAAGGTATTTTTTTCCGCATTACTCATTTCCCTTGTTTGCAGCCGGATTGGGGTAGTTATCTGATTGGTCTTCAACGGATTCATCCATACACACAAAATCCTTTTCAATCAACACGAATAGGTTAGAACCGTTATTTAGTTTTATATTCTCCTCAAACCCCACTCGTTCCGTCGTTACCCATTCTGTGGCAAATGTGGCAGGTAAATACAAGGTAATAGTGTCGCTTTTAAAATCAGCATTTAAGTGGTTAATGCTCTCTTCTACTTTTATGGCATAGGTAAATGACCCTGTATTGAATTCTGTTTTCTCGGATAAGTAACCACTATTTGCTACTGCCGCTACCTCGGAGCGCGTGAGTCGAAACCTTATGGTATTGCCTCTAATTCTAATTTTCATTTAGCTTTTTTCTTTTGCTGCGCTATAAAAGTATTAAAATTTAATGCGTTCCGCCCCATGATAAATATTATATCTATGTTCACTTAAAAAACCCACTAGAGTGATGTTAAATTCAACAGCCAACTCAATGGCCAAACTGGATGGAGCCCCAATGGACATAACAAATTGAATACCCGCCATAGCTCCTTTCTGGATCAACTCAAAACTAGCCCTTCCGCTTAATAAAAGTAAATGATTATCCAGAGGCAATAAATTTGTACTAAAAGCAGCCCCAATTAGCTTGTCCAATGCGTTATGTCGGCCTACATCTTCCTTCAGGTAAATCAGTTTTCCGGAGAGATCAAAAATTCCCGCTGCGTGTAATCCGCCTGTATTATGAAAAGTACTTTGCTTTAGTTTTAGCTTAGCGGGTAAACTTTTAATCAGATCTTTATCTACTTGAAATATTTGGTTTTTGAGAGACTTAGGACGAACAGTTTTAATTGATGCAATACTGGATTTTCCACAAACACCACAACTGCTACTAGTATAAAAATGCCGTTCAATTTTACTCAAGTCGATGGGCTTTGAGGTATTTAAAAAGAGAGTTATCCCATTATCTGTTTGTTGAATGCTATCCACTTGAGCCGGAGCCACAAGAATTCCTTCAGTAAATAAAAAGCCAAGTGCCAAATCGGCATCCTCTCCAGGTGTTCTCATGGTGATGGAGATATTTTTTCGGATTACCGGTAATTGTACTTCATTAATATTTATAGCTATTTCTAAGGGTTCCTCTACAGCAACAGTATCCAAAATCTCGGTTATTTCATTTCCCGAAACACTAACAATAGATTTGTGTTGAATCGATGATACATCTGCTCCTATTCTTACCATACTACATCCATTTTTTCTCCTTTTGCCAGCAGTATTTCCTTTTGTTGCTCCCCGTATTTCAAAACTGTTTTCCCGCCTTTTTCTGAGGAAATGGTCAGTTTAGTCAACTTGTTGTCTTTCCATTCCATGTCCACTTCAAAACCTCCACGCGCACGAACACCACTTATGTACCCCGTTTCCCAGACCTCAGGAAGTGCTGGTAAAATATGTATTTCATTTATAGTAGACTGAATCAACATTTCAATAACCGAGGCAGCGCCTCCAAAATTACCGTCAATTTGAAAAGGTGGGTGGGCATCAAAAAGATTAGGATAAGTACCCCCGGAATTAGAATAATTTAGTTTTAATCCGTCTGGTTCCACATAATGGAGTAATTCACGATACATTTTATACGCGCGGTTTCCATCCCAAAGTCGGGCCCATAGATTGATTCGCCATCCTTTTGACCACCCTGTTGTTTCGTCCCCTTTAATTTCCAGTGTTTTTTTACTTGCATTGGCCAACTCCGGGTTACGATCTGGTGTAATATGACTTCCGGGGAAAAGTCCAAATAAATGAGATTGGTGACGGTGTTTAGGATCTACATCTTCCCAGTCGTGGTACCATTCCTGAAGATGACCTGCTTTTCCGATTTGGTATGGGTACAATCTGGAGAGAGCATCATGAAGCTCCTTTCTAAAATCAGAATCTATATTTAAAATTCGTGCTGCTTCAATGGTTTGAGCCAAATTTTCCCGAATAATGGCCAAATCAGTTGTTGAACCGTAGAGCGTGCTGCCCTTATACCCATCAGGCGTAATGAATTGATTTTCCGGGGAAGTTGAGGGGGAGGTAACCAATTTGCCATTTTTGTCCGAAACTAACCATCCCAAAGCAAATTGTGCTGCTCCTTTCATTAACGGATAGGCTTTTTCTTTTAAAAAGCTAGAGTCTTGGGTAAATAAATAGTGTTCCCATAAATGAGTGCTTAACCAAGTACCCCCAAAATACCAATTGGCCCAAACCGGATCGCCTTGTCCAAAATCGCCCACCGGATTACTCATGGCCCATATATCGGAATTGTGACAAGCTGCCCAGCCTTCATCAACTCCAAAAAAGGTTTTTGCGGTAATTTCACCGGTTTTAGCAATATTATCAATAAAAGTTAGTAATGGAGCGTGCATTTCTGATAAATTGCCTGTTTCTGCCAACCAATAATTCTCCTGTAAATTGATATTTATCGTATAGTTGCTACTCCATGGGGGCCGAATATATGGATTCCATATGCCCTGTAAATTGGCTGGTACCCCTTTGGTTCTGGAGCTGGAAATCATTAAATACCTGCCAAATTGAAAGTATAGCACCTCGAGATTCTTATCTTCTTGTCCTTCTGCATACCGGCGTAATCTTTCATCCGTAGGTAAATTTGGTGCTGTAGTTTCACCCAAATTTAGTTGTACTCTATTAAAAAAACTTTGATAATCCTTCAAGTGATTTTCCTTAATTTCTTGGAAGGACTTCTTAGAAGCTTTTCCAAGGGTTTCAATAGCCAATGCTGCGTCATCAAGGCCTTCAGTTGCCGGATTCTTTTCAAATCCATTAAAACTAGTGGCAATAGAAACATAAATCAAAGCTTCTGTACCGTTGGTAAACTCTAATGAATTGGGAGTTTTGTTTACCTTACCGTCTTTACCACTTATTTTGAATTTGCTAGAAAATCTAGTACCTCTCTTCTCATCAAATAGAACTGGATTTGGGATATCACCACGGTAACTTGGCTCGGTATGGTATGGGGCATAACCGCTAACATTTAGATTGCCACCGTTTGTGATTGCTTTCGTCTTTAATTGACTTTCCAAATGCAATGTGAAGTTTAGACCGCCTTTTTTACTTGAGGATAATTTTATCATCATGATATTATCCGGATGTGAGATCAAATATTCCCGCGTGTAAGTTACTCCATCAATCTGATACCTAACTAAGGAAACAGCATTTTCCAAACTCAGTTCCCGATAGTAATTTTCAGGCGTTCCTTTGTGCTTAAAATTCAAAAATAACGTCCCAAGCGGTGCAAAAGACTGCGAAAACGAACCTTGAATATTTCGTTGAAGAGAATCAGCAAGTTTGTAGTTTTCATTTGAAAGTGCCTCTCGAATGGCAGGTATATGGCGGTGGGCAATAGGGTTCATACTTGGGTTTACGGGTTCTCCCGACCATAAAGTGGCATCATTCAGATAAATCTTATCGGTTGTCACCCCTCCAAAAACAGAGGCTCCAATTTTACCATTTCCCAGTACCAAACTCTCTTCAAAATAGGTAGCTGGTTTATCATACCACAATGTATTGTCGGATTGTGAAATAAGCGCTTGGGAAAGGGCTAACACAAAAAAAAAGAAAATAAAAACTTTAGTGTGCTTCATAATAAAATAAGGGTTTATACTTTGATGGCAACACCATCAGCTTTAAGGTTTCTTTTATTGTCAAAATAAAAATCTATCCGTCCTAAATTAATACCAAAGCAACCGACTTGATTTACAAGTACATCTTTGCCTAACCGATTTTTTGCAACAGTTGGTTTATCTAAAAAAGTATGCGTATGACCGCCGATTATAAGGTCAATATCTTGGGTCTCTGATGCCAATTTTAAATCATCCGGCTTCTGAACATTGGCGTACGAATATCCCAAATGAGAAAGGCAAATCACCAAATCACATTTTTCATTTTCCTTTAGGATTCTACTTGAATCCTGAGCAACTTCAATGGGATTAGTATATATGGTTTCTTTGTAAAGTTTTTTTGTTACCAAGCCGTTGAGTTCTATTCCCAAACCAAAAACACCAATTTTAACGTCATCTACCGTAAAGATTTTATAGGGTTGGACAAAACCCTCTAACGCCGTATTGGAAAAATCGTAATTGGCGGATAGAAAATCAAACTTAGCATAGGGCATTTGAGCTAAGAGTCCTTCTATTCCATTGTCGAAATCATGGTTGCCTATGGTAGCAGCATCGTACTTTAGCATACTCATTAATTTGAATTCCAATTCCCCGCCATAAAAATTAAAATAGGGGGTACCTTGAAAAATATCTCCGGCATCTAAAAGCAGCGTATTGGGATTTTCATTTCTTATTTGTTCTACAAGAGTTGCTCTTTGCGCCACACCTCCAAGATTTGGATATAGAGAATGATTGTTAGGGAAGGCATCTATGTGACTGTGAACATCATTGGTATGTAAAATAGTTATTTTTTTATAGGATGACTTAAAACAAGAGTTAAGAGAAAGACTTCCTAAACCAATCAGGGTAGAACCTGCAGCTGTATGAGCTAAAAATTTTCTTCTGTTCACGGCTTAGTTCAGTTTTGTAAATCGGTTGTCTACTGCAGGAGCAATAGTGTCCATTTTTTTAAAAAAATCTATCATGGCATTACGTATTAAATAATCTGTATCCGTTATACTTCGATTCTCCTTGAAGAAATCCATACGATCACCTCCTGTTATCATGTAATCCGAAGTAGCAACATAATAAACGCTACTTTCATCAAAAGGTTTTCCTTGAATGGTTACAGAATCTAACCTATTATTTTTACTAACAACTATTTGTAATCCTGCAATGGGATGGGGAACCGTTGCGTTAACAAGAAAAGAAACCAATTCCCTAACAGTAGTACCATCCAATTCTGCCACCACAATGTTATTTTCAAAAGGCATCACCTCAAAAGCGGTCCTTGCAGTTACTTTACCGGGTGAAATAACAGAGCGTATTCCCCCGTAATTCAATAATACAAAGTCGATTTCTTTACCCGTTTTGGCAGCAAAGACCGGAGAAGCCATTTCCAATACCAAATCGGCCAACAAATTCCCCGCCGAGGAATTATATCTCCCGTCTTCTTTAGTAATAATTTTTGGAGCAAAGGCCAGTGAACTATCCAGTACTTGATTTATTCGATTTCTATAAGGGGAAACAAATTGATTAATGGAATCCATTTGATTTATAGAATCCGCTACAGGCAGAATTTTACCCTCAATCCTAACGAGACTTTTTGGCTCTTCGCGGCATGAACATAGAATTAATATTGTTATAAATATAACAAAATGTTTAATTTTTAAATTCATTATAGTCCTTATCTTAGCTCTGTTATTGATTCGATATTCTTTACCTTTGTACAAATGTAAAAATACATGTTTTTAAAAGCATTTAAGGACAAATTTAAGCACAAATCCGCTCTTAAATTTTTAAATGAGGCACTAAAAAAACCTGAATCAGTAACCAAGCGAAAAAATGGAATAACCTCCATTGGGTGTATTGTTGATTTAGATACTTATGATGGCGCCAATACATTTTATGAATTTCAGGATGAGTTTAAACTTAGACCCAATGCGGTAAAAATAATTGGATACAAAAGTTTCTATGACAATAACTCGCCCTATGCTACTCCGGTTTTTTCGGATAAAGATTTGGGTTGGAAAGGTAACATAGAAAATAGCTATGTCCTTGAGTTTTTGAGTAGGGAGTACGATTTATTAATTAATTATTACAATGAACAGAATCTTTTAATGCAGCTTCTTACTGTAAAGACAAAAGCTCGTATAAAAGTTGGTTTTCCTGACATTGACAAAAATCTAAATGACCTTATTCTGGGTACACCCATTAAAGATTTTAAGGCTTTTAAGAAAGAACTAAAAAAGTATTTGTTGGTTTTAAATGAAATTGAATAATGGAACGGTTTTTTGGTACAGGTGTGGCTTTGGTTACCCCCTTTAAAAATGATTTTTCTTTAGACTTAAACGCCCTTAGGCGATTAATTTCTCATACTATAAATGGAGGAGTGGAATACTTGGTGGTTCATGGAACAACCGGAGAGCCGGTAACATTGAATACGGTTGAAAAGAATGCCACATTAGCCACTGTTATTGAAGAAAATGCTGGAAGATTACCTTTGGTTCTTGGTATTGCAGGCAATAATACTCAGGGTGTTGTTGAAGAAATAAAAAATACAGATTTAGCTCATTTTGATGCCCTCCTTTCCGTTTCCCCATATTACAACAGACCTACACAAGAAGGTATTTACCAACACTTTAAAGCCATTTCCTTAGCATCTCCAAAACCCATTATCCTTTACAATGTTCCGGGAAGAACAGCAAGTAATATGTTACCTGAAACTGTTTTGCGATTAGCCAATGATTTTAAAAATATTATTGGCATTAAAGAAGCTTCAGGGAATTTGGTTCAGGTAATGGAAATTATCAAAAACAAACCTTCGGACTTTTTGGTAATTTCAGGAGATGATATAACGGCATTACCAACAGTACTTGCAGGAGGGGCGGGAGTAATATCTGTCTTAGGACAAGGACTGCCTTTTGAAATCTCAGAAATGATTCGTTTAGGGCTAGAAGGTAATTTAAAAGAAGCCTATAAACTGCATTACGGTCTTCAGGACGGGATGAATTTAATTTTTGATGAAGGCAATCCTGCGGGTATTAAGGGGATATTGGAAGCTTTGGAAATCTGCCAGGCAGGCGTTCGTCTCCCGCTTATGGAAGCTAGTGCGACACTCAAAGAAAAATTAATTGCATTTGTAAAGACTTTTGCAAAAATACCGGCATAAAATAAAGTCCTGTAGCCCGGCGTTAAATCTATGCCAAAATTATTGTGCTAACGAAATAGGAAACTATTTTAGCTTCTTAAAAATGTTTTTTAAATCCAGCTTAAATACTTAATTTTGCGCAATGTTTAAAAAAATGAGGCAGTTTTTACCTGTACTAGTCATGGTTGTCTTCCTTGGTTCTTGTAATCAGTACCAAAAAGTACTGAAGAACGAGGATGTTAAAGCCAAATACGATTTAGCTGAAAAGTATTATGCTGAAGGAGATTTTAAACGAGCCAATAGGTTGTTTGAACAAATTGCTCCTCAATATGTTGGCAAACCCCAAGGCGAGCGGGTAAGTTTCTTTTTTGCAGATTCGTATTACAAGAATGGAGATTATAATTTAGCAGGGTATCAGTTTGAGCGTTTCTTAAAGTCTTATCCTAAAAGCGATAGGGTACAGGAGGCCGGTTTTTATGGAGCCAAAAGTTACTATATGCTGTCTCCAAAGTATTCATTAGATCAAACAGATACAGATAAAGCACTGCAAAAATTGCAGATATTTATTAATGCGTATCCGGATTCCGAGTTTCTCCCGGAGGCCAATAAGATTGCAAAGGAACTATCTACCAAAAAAGAAAAAAAGGAATTTGAGATCGCAAGACAATTTAACACCCGTGGTGAATTCGATTTAACGCTATTGGAATCTGCTATCGCAGCTTTGGATAATTTTGTTTTGGATAATCCGGGTTCCGAATTTAGAGAGGCTGCATTATATTACAAATTAGAAGCCAGTACAAATATGGCGCTCAATAGTTTTGAAAATAAAAAGGCTGAGCGCCTTAACAATGCAAAAACCTGCTACACCAACTTAAAAAAATCTTTTCCCGAAACAAAATTTGCCAAAGATGCAGATAACTTATTGGCGAAAATTGATAAAGAATTTAAAACTGTATCCAAATAAAAAATCAATAGTCAGCAAATGAACGATTTAAAAAATTCTAAAGCACCTGTTTCCACAGTTACCATCAACAAGAATGAGTTTGATAGTAAAACAGGAAATATTTACGAAGCAATTTCTATAACTGCCAGAAGAGCAATTCAAATTAATTCTGAAATTAAAAAAGAATTGTTGGAGAAATTAGAAGAATTTGCTACTTACAGTGATAGCTTGGAGGAAGTTTTTGAGAACAAAGAGCAAATAGAGGTTTCAAAGTTCTATGAAAAATTACCTAAACCTCATGCAATGGCCGTTACAGAGTGGTTGCAAGATAAAATCTACTATAGAAATACAGAGAAAGACGCTTAATAATGTTATACGGCAAAAATATCCTTTTGGGCATTACCGGGGGTATTGCAGCCTATAAAACTACCTTTCTTGTACGCTTACTTATTAAAGCCGGGGCTAACGTTAAAGTCATTTTAACTGAAAGTGCCGGCTCTTTTGTTTCGCCTCTAACACTTGCTGTACTTTCCAAAAACCCGGTGCTTACGGATTTTATTAAAAAGGAAGATGGCAGCATTACATGGAATAATCATGTAGCTTTAGGGTTATGGGGCGACCTTATGATTATCGCCCCTGCAACAGCGAATACCTTATCCAAAATGGCAGACGGTGCCTGCGATAATTTACTCTTGGCAACTTATTTATCTGCTAAATGTCCGGTATTACTTGCCCCGGCAATGGACTTAGACATGTACAAGCATCCTTCCACAAAAGCTTCTTTAGAAAAGTTAAAAAGTTATGGGCATGGAATAATTCCCGCAACCGAGGGAGAGCTTGCAAGTGGTCTAGTAGGTGAAGGACGCATGGCCGAACCTGAAGAAATAATTACTTTTAGTACAAATTTTCTTTCCGCAGGTTTAAAACTAAGGAATAAAACAGTGGTAATTACTGCAGGGCCAACCTATGAGGCTATTGATCCCGTACGATTTGTTGGTAATCATTCTTCAGGCTTAATGGGCTATGAATTAGCGGAAGTTGCAGCAAGTTTGGGAGCTAACGTAATTCTTATTTCCGGACCATCTAACATAAAAATCAAGAATCCTACAATTTCAGTAATCCATGTAACAACTGCAGACCA
Organism: Arenibacter sp.; assembly: GCA_041747755.1. Classification (GTDB taxonomy): domain Bacteria; phylum Bacteroidota; class Bacteroidia; order Flavobacteriales; family Flavobacteriaceae; genus Aurantibrevibacter. Next base: position 12,021 of record JBGTEN010000077.1, read on the forward strand.
AATGTATGATGAAGTACATATGGTTTATGAAAAAGCAGATTTGGTAATTTGCGCAGCGGCTGTTGCTGATTACAAACCGAAAACCGTAGCGCAACAGAAAATTAAAAAGAACGAAGAGCAATTTACAATTGAATTCATTAAAAATAAGGATATCCTTTTATCCCTGGGTGTCCAAAAAAGCAAGCAATTTTTGGTAGGTTTTGCTTTGGAAACAGAAAATGAGGTTGAAAATGCCATAAAAAAGTTAAAAAAGAAGAATCTGGATGCCATCGTATTAAATTCGCTAAACGATAAAGGGGCCGGCTTTGGTAAGAACACCAATAAAATAGCCTTTATAGATAAGAATTTACAGATTAAAACGTTTGCTTTAAAGACCAAGGCAGAAGTTGCCTCGGACATTTTAGACGAAGTAATAAACAGAATTCATGCGTAATATTTCCTTGTTAATACTTAGTTTTTTTTCTTTTATAGCCCTAGAAGCTCAGGAATTAAATTGTGTTATTACCGTAAACTCCGATCAAATTGGACAAACTAATCAGCAAGTATTTCGCACTTTAGAAAGAGCGCTAAATGATTTTGTAAACCGAAGTAAGTGGACAAACAGGGTTTACAAGGAAAATGAAAAAGTGGAGGCCAGAATGTTCCTAACGATTACCGAATTTGACTCTGATAGATTTAAGGCCAACATTCAACTACAATCTTCCAGACCTGTATTTAATACATCTTATGAAAGTCCGGTTTTTAATTATAAAGACAATTTTTTCGATTTTCAGTATCAGGAATTTCAACCACTGGTATATAATGAAAATGTCTTTGAATCCAATTTAATTAGTGTCATTTCTTATTATGTTTACATTATTCTCGGTCTGGATGCCGATACATTTGCACTTGAAGGGGGAACAGATTTTTACAGAGAAGCTCAAAAAATTGTGATGCAAGCTCAAGGCAGTGGATTTCTAGGATGGAATCAATCCTCCAGTGATCGTACCCGATTTGAACTTGTAGACAATTTACTTTCCAATACCTACAGAGAATACAGAATAGCCATGTACAATTACCACAGAAAGGGATTGGATATTCTGGGGGATAATAATAGTACCGGAAAACAAGTTATCTCCGGAACAATGCGTTTGTTTGAAACTATGATTAAAAGGCGTCCCAATGCTTTTTTAGTGCAGACTTTTTTTGATGCTAAATCAGAAGAAATACAAAATGTTTTTTCAGACGGTCCCAAAATTGACACAGTACAACTTAAGGAAATATTAAACAGAATTGCGCCATTGTATTCCAGTACCTGGAATGCAATAAAATATTGATGCCTCCATTTTTTTCCAGTGGAATATAAATTATCTTTACATCAATATTTATAATTTATCTTGCTAAGCACACTTTCCATAAAAAATTACGCCTTAATAGACGAACTGAATGTTTCATTTGGATCTGGTTTTACGACTATTACGGGAGAAACAGGCGCCGGTAAGTCCATTCTTTTAGGCGGGTTAGCTTTGGTAATTGGAAAACGAGCCGACCTATCTTCCTTGCGGGACAAGGATCAAAAATGTATCGTAGAAGCGGAATTTCAAATAAGCAAATATGGTTTAAAGTCATTTTTTTTGGCAAATGAATTAGATTTTGAACCGAATACTATTCTTAGAAGGGAATTACTTCCAAGTGGAAAGTCCAGAGCATTTATAAACGACACCCCGGTCACGTTAGATATCTTATCCCAATTAGGAGATAAACTTATCGATGTGCACTCACAACACCAAACCTTACAGTTGGCCGATACTGATTTTCAGTTAAAAGTAATTGACGCTCTGGCCGGCAATGAGCACCTTCTTTCAGATTATACCTCTCAATTAAGTATCTATCAAAATGCTTTAAAAGAACTCAATCAACTTATTGATTTTCAAAAAGATGCCACTAAGGAATATGAGTACAATAGTTTCTTATTAAATGAGCTTGAGCAGGCAGGTTTAAAATTAGGAATGCAGGAAGATTTAGAAGAACAATACGAGCAATTAAACAATGTAGAAACTCTTATTGAGCAGGTTTCCAAAGGTCATCAACTTTTAAGCGATGATCAAATTGGAATTATTAATAGCGTAACGGAATTGAGACAAGCTGCTAATAAATTAGCTGCATTTGGAAATCAATTTTCTTTTTTAAATGAAAGGATTCAATCTGTACTAATCGAAATAAAAGATATAGCCACAGAGTTTGTTTCATTTCAAGGGCACATTGAGGCTAATCCGGAATTATTAGAGCAAATAGAAGTGAAGTTACAATTGCTCTACAACCTCCAGAAAAAGCACAATGTGCAGGATGTTACAGATTTAATAGCAATTAAAGAAGAGTTGGCTACAAAAGTAAGTGCTGTTGAAAATATAGAGGCCACCATTACAGAAAAGAAACAGGCCGTCATAAATGCCGAAAATAATTTAAGTGCTATTGCAGAGGAACTTTCCAAACGACGAAAAGAAGTAACACCAAAATTAAAAAGACAACTACAAGAAACTCTTGCACTACTGGGCATGCCCGGTGCATCCTTTAAAATTGAAATTTCACCCGCTAATACCTTTAAAATTACAGGCAAGGATAATCTAACCTTTTTATTATCTGCCAATAAAGGTGCGGACTATGGTGAACTAAAGAAGACTGCCTCAGGAGGTGAACTTTCAAGAATAATGCTAACCATTAAATCAATACTGGCTAATTATGAGCATTTGCCCACCATGATGTTTGATGAAATAGATACTGGCGTTTCCGGCGAAATTTCCAATAAAATGGGAGATATTATGGAAGGTATGAGTAAAACCATGCAGGTATTTGCAATAACACATTTACCCCAGGTGGCATCAAAAGGAAATGAACATTACAAAGTATACAAAGAAGAGCAAGGGGTTTTTACCAATACAAAAATGAAAAAGCTTTCTGAAGAAGAACGGGTTACAGAACTCGCCGAAATGCTTGGTGGAAAAGAATTATCTGAATCTGCATTAGCCCATGCAAGACAATTACTCAATTAAGTTATTTTAAATATCTTTGATTTAAATTAGGAAAAACAAGAACACATGGCATACAATTTATTAAAGGGAAAACGTGGGATAATATTTGGAGCTTTGGATGAAAACTCAATTGCGTGGAAAACTGCAGAACGTGTTTTTGAAGAAGGAGGGAAGTTTGTCTTAACCAATGCCCCCATAGCCATGCGCATGGGGCAAATTAATGAGTTAGCAAAAAAAACAGGTTCTGAAATTGTACCAGCAGATGCAACATTAGAGGAAGATCTGGATAATTTAGTTGCAAAATCTGTTGAAATTTTAGGAGGGAAATTGGACTTTGTACTTCATTCCATAGGCATGTCTGTAAATGTGCGGAAGGGTAGGGCCTATACCGATGAAAAATACGATTTTACAGCCAAGGGTTGGGATGTTTCTGCCCTATCATTTCATAAAGTAATGCAAAGTTTATATAAGGCAGATGCAATGAACCCTTGGGGAAGTATTGTGGCATTAACCTATATGGCAGCTCAGAGGACATTTCCGGATTATAATGATATGGCAGACAATAAAGCATATTTA
>JBGTEN010000078.1:0-3035 GCA_041747755.1 Arenibacter sp.
GTATCTATTGGGATTTTAATAACATAATTTCTTTCTTGGCGGCGGTAATAAACATTTCTAATTGTTTCATTTCCTCCGGGCATTTTGTTTGTTTCATTTCGTAAGTAGATTTATCTATCAATCGCTGACAATATTCTTCTCGCACAAAAACGGGTAAATCAGAAAATGCCTTATGGTAAATACAGTCCAGTTCCGATAAGGATGGACATTTGGATTTTAAGAGAAATGGAAAAAACAACTTCTTAAACATTAGGACATTTGTTGGTATTAAATAGAACCGCAAAAACTTTGCCAACAGTATACTAAATAAAATTAAAAGTGTTTTTATTACTCTTTTAACGAGTGTCTACTTTAATTTAATGTCTAATTAATTTTTTTAGAATTTAGTTTAAACCCATACTGGTCAGGATGAATTTTGCAATTTTCAATGTGCGTAAAAAACCCACCAGCAACTATCAATTGCGGGTGGGCGTTTAAACAACCAATAAAAATAATTAAAACCTAATTTTTAAGCTGTTACAATGAATAAACTCGCTATGGCTACTGCCGTTTCTCCAGAAATGGCTTCATCATAGGCTTCTGAAGCCGCTTCCATAGTAAAAGGGGATCCGCTGCCTAGGGTGGTAACATTGAGTCCACCTTGAGTAATGTTTTCTTCACCGTCATAAACCGCTTGAGTTGCTTCCGGCATTCCGGCACCTCTTTCACTATTGGTTATCCAACCTTTTAGTCCTCGCAATCTTCTGATTTCTGATGCATGTCGGGCTTCTACCGAATGTATTTGTAAGGCTGCGGTTAAGAATGGCGATCCTAGAAGATTTCCTGCTTGTCCCTTATAAGCCCGCACTCCTGTGTCTTCAAAGGCTTGTGCCAATGCCAATAACTGTGCGTAGGCTGTCTCTTGTCCTATTCCATTTTCATTAAAAGGGTCAAAGGCACCATCGGCGGTAAAGTCGAATGTTGGCTTGCTTACCGGAGTAACCCCGGCGCCTTCCAGACCGGCAATTAAAAAATCGACATGGGCTTGTTCGTGTTTTGATATTTGCATGTATACGGTCTCCGGTCTTCCGGATGGTAAAACACCGGATTGAAGGGCCAAATCGTAAAACTCATCTTCTAAATATTCCAAAGTAAGGGCTAACTGAAGTGCTCCTACAGGATCCGCCTCTGCTTGTTGGGCAAAGGCCTTTTTAGGTAGTGTGGCTAAACCAAAAGGGATAGCTGTTAAAGCTGCTTTTTTAGTTAAGGAACCTAAGGTGCCAAAAATATCGCGTCTTGATGATTTACCATGGATCAAAGTCTCCGTAGTAAACTCATCTAAAAATTTTATAATGCTCATAATCTTATCTTTTATATCGTTATTGTTATTATGGTAAACTGTTTGCTGTAAACTGTGTTTTTATAAAACCTGTGGCACCTACCGCAGCAATGATGGCTGATGGATCTAATGCCGCGTCCAAACCTGCATCTACAGTGACAATATCATCACCTGCAAAATCTGCGGAACCCGGATTTAATAATGTTCTTATCGCGGCGGCATGCCTGGCCTCTACGGAGACAATTTTACCTGCCAAAAGTAGGTAACCCGGATCGGTAATAAGTCGGCCTGCACCATTGTAAGCTGCTACTCCTGTATCTTCCAATATTTTTGCCGTGTTTAGAACTTGAAGTCTATTGTTAAAATCCAAGTTGCCATAGTCAAATTCTAAAGTTGGTAGAATAAGGTCAGTATTTCCGTTTACGGCTGCTGTAATGGCTGTCTTAAAAAATTCTCTGTGATTTACTTCATGATTATATAAATCTGTTAACAGAATTCGCTCTTCATCTGATATACCAGCATAAAATGAGTTGATTACCTTGGTATAAAAATCTGCTTCCAGTTGCTCTAAAGCGTAAGCATAATTTAGAACACCCAAATCTCCGGAGCCCAAATCGAAGATGCTATTTGGTGGAGGTGTAACAGGAGGCATATACCCGTCATCATCATTACTACATGCAATAAAAAGGCCTGCGCCTACCACGCCCAAACCTCCTATTTTTAGAAATTGGCGACGGTCAGAGGCCCTTTTAATGGGTTCTACCCTGATAATTTGTTTTTTCATAACCATAATTTTAGAATTTATACAATAATACTTACGAGGAAAAAAAAAGTAGGTGTGGTTTTAAAAGTTAAAACCATGTTAATACTTAAAAATTATCAAAGATCCTGATCCAGTTTCTTGTTTAGAAGAATTACTATTCCAGACAATTGTTTTGACTTTTTGAAATAAACCATAAAAATTTAAAACCCTAAAGCACAAAACTCCGTAAGTGGGAGTATAAACTAAAAAAATATAAATTATGAAAGTATCTAAATTTTTAAGCAGTGTTATTGTAATAGTAATGGTTACCGGGGCTTCATCTGTATGCGCTCAGGAAAGTACCAAGATGGTAGGTGGTGCGGCAATGTATCCTTCCAAAGACATTGTGTCCAATGCAGTGAATTCTAAAGATCACACCACTTTGGTGGCTGCGGTTACAGCGGCGGATTTGGTTTCAACTTTGCAGGGAGATGGACCTTTTACCGTTTTTGCGCCAACTAATGCAGCTTTTGACAAATTGCCAAAAGGAACAGTAGAAACCTTGTTAAAGCCAGAGAATAAGGCCGCGCTTCAAGGAGTTCTGACTTATCATGTTTTAGCAGGTAAGTATAGTGCTGATGCTATTGTTAAAGCAATTAAAGAGGGAAAAGGAAAAGCTGAATTTACAACAGTGAATGGCGCAAAATTAACGGCCACTCTAAAAGGAAAATCGGTACAACTTGTGGATGGAGCCGGGAATAGTGCCATGGTAACTATTTCAGATGTAAATCAGTCTAACGGGGTAATCCATGTAATTGATGCCGTGGTTTTAGCCGGAGCCTAATTTTTAATTTCGCAGGTAATTTAAAAAGGTAACCCAATTTGGGTTACCTTTTTGTTGATATGGAAGGTATTTAATTTATTGAACAGGAATTAATTCCTTTTGAATGACTCCCTTCATAAAGTCTATTTGAT
>JBGTEN010000079.1:0-7788 GCA_041747755.1 Arenibacter sp.
GTCAAGACCATACTGCCGGTTTTGTCGCCTTTTTTATTGTAGTTTTCGGTCTTTACCATTCCAACACCTTCAGCAAGCCATAATCGTGAAGGAAAGGTTTGGTTGCTAATCATCATTTTAGTTTTGGTCTCGCTATAAATCACAAAACAATCAAAAGTACCGGCAGGGGTGGTAACACTTTCTTTTTTCTCTACCTTTCGGTTTACTGTATCTATGTTGATATTCATATTCATGGCTCCGGCGACACTTATTTTCATGGTTACATTGGCATCCGGCAAACTTTGACCTACGCTAAGATTGTTTGGTAATTCAATGTCCGTACCATCTATAGTCATCTCCATATCCTGGTACTGTTGCATCATTTGATCCGGAATAAGCGATTCAAAATCTATGGTAACCACATCGCCTTGGCAGGTAAATTGGTAATCGTTTGTTAGGTATTGTTCTCCCTTTTCATCCGTGAAAACAATGTTCATTGTGGCGATAGTACCGTCGCCACTATTAGTGACTTCGGTAACTGTATAATCTATTTTACCTTCAGGTTTATCCTTTTTGTCGTAGTTGGTGTATTGAAATTTTGCACCTTCAATCATGGTGTAATAGGTGCTGCAATCCTGGCTAAAAGCAACTCCTGTTGCAAATAAAATACATACGAAAGCGGTAAAAAATAGTTTCATAGTGGTATTTCTTTTATGGTATTATTTTAAATTCTATTATTGTTTTATAAACTCAACGCGTCTGTTTTGGGCTTTCCCCTCGGTGGTACTGTTGTTGCCTACAGGTTCGTTTTTTCCTTTGCCGTCGGTTTGCAAATTGGCTGCTGACACCCCAAAATCGGTTGTTAGAGTTGCTTTTACAGATGCCGCTCTTTTTTTGGAGAGTTCCAAATTAGCGCTATCATTACCGTCAGCATCAGTATGCCCAACAATGAGGATTTTCATATTAGACTCTTGTTTTAATGCATCTGCAATTTGCTTTAAAGTGCCGTAGGATTCCGGTTTTATTTTATCCGAACCGGAGTCGAACAAAATCCCGGTAGTAGAAAATTTTCCTTCCTTGAGCAGTTTACTTCTTAAATCAGAGCCACCAGCGGCAATTTTTAAATTGGTAATAAGAAGTCTTTCATCATATTTATCTTCATTAAAACCGGAGATATTAAATTTCAGGTTTTTGATGAGTTCTGGGCGGGAAATAAAACGTGGAAGGTCTACTACTTTACTTTCATTAACCCACATTCTGTATCGCTGTCCGTTTACGGCAATGGAGATATGGGCAACATCTAAAAGTACATTACGAAAATCTCTGGAAATGGTATTTTGAATACGATCGGCATCCCCTTTAAAACTGTTGGAAACACGAACTCCCTGGGCAATGTATTGACAAAAGCCTATCACAACGTTCGCGTAGTTGTCTCCCCATGTTAGCTTTGCATTATCGGAAAGGGTAATATTCAAATTGGCCAAAGAGCTGGTATTTTTTGAAATATTGAGACCTTTTACATCAAACTCTATAGTGTAATTTTCTGTTAAGTCGGCATTAAAATCCGGTACCATAAAGCTTTTATTAGACATAAAAAACCATTTGTTGTCATTGCCTTCAAATTGCACCACCTGTCCGGAGCCGTTGGTATTCCATTTTGCCGGGAAATCTCCAATATTGTCTACGCTAAAATCGTCATACAATAAGATTTTATCTCCGGGGACAAAATCAAACTTACTGTAAAGGGCAAGGGATTTTGGACCCGATTCTGGGCTTGCAGGTGATGAACCTTGTGAGGCATCCGAATTACTATTGTCATTTTCTGAGGAATTTCCGCCGGTCTGGGTTGTTTTAGGAGTATTTTTTTTTCCGGATCCAGGTTGTAAGATACTGTCCAGAGCAGCATCTGTTTTCTTTTCCGTCTCTCGTTCTACTCTTCGCTCAACAGTTCTTTCAGCGGCTTTCTCGGCTTTCTGCCCTAATTTTTTTAATAATTGTGCATTCATTTCGGGACAGGAAGCCAATAGGGCAACAAGGGGCAAAACAGACAAAATGAACTTAACTAAACTTTTCATGAGGGTGTTTTTTTGGTTTATTTAAAAATACTTAAAATTTTTATTAAGCAGGTTAACCAAGATCCGGTTTTAACGTATTTAACTTGTCATGAAAGAATTGGGCTTTCGAAATTAGTCAAACTCTTCTCCATATCTTGCGCTCTAAGTATAGATGGCTGAAAATGCTGTATAGATGGTAAGTAATAGGATATCAATACATTTTATAAACCAGCAGGGAATTTTCCAAATCTTTTACCACAATCTCTAGTTTCCCATCATTATCCATATCGATAAAATCGATGTCAGAAGTACCAAAAACAGGAAAGTTAGGAATAGAAATGCCATTACTGTCAAACAGGTATACTAGCTGGTTTTGGGTATCGGTAACAGCAACGTAAATTTTATCGTTAATAAGAAATATTTTAGGTTTGGTATAGACTCCGAGTTCTAAGGTTACTTTTTTATCTTTAATTCGCAATGTATTATCATTCATAACCACGAGAGTTTTACTGGTTGCATCTAATCCATGATCTTTACTGAGGTCTAGATTGGTTTTGGTTAATTTCCCGACATCATCAATTTGATATAAGACTCCTTTGGTATCTGTTAGAGTCAGTTTATCATTGTATAACAATACACGATTTTCTGAGAATTCTATTTTCACTGAAACGGTAAGCCGTGACTCCCCCAGGCGATTTAAGACTTTTAGATTTCCCGTCGCTTCTTTAAATACCAGAAAATCTTTCTTGTTTACTCTAAAATGTTCGGGAATACCAATAATTGAATTTTCAAATTCGGTAGCTTTAAAGCCTTTTACGATTTCTCCTTTGCTATCGTACATCAAAACTTTTGTACCCTGAACTACTACAAATCGGTAGTCTTTTTTGCTATCATAGTCAAAAACAGCGAGTGGACTGAGATTACCTCCTTCGTAAGACTTAGGGAAAGGTTTTACATCTTCACCATTTCTATCTACAATTAAAAATTGATTATCTGTGGTAAATGCTAGTTGTAGTCGCCCATTTTTATAGATATCAATTTGTTCTATGGTGCCTTGTATTTTTGCATCTAAAGGCTTTTTCCAAAGTACTTTTCCTTCTGTTGAAATTAAATAGAGGTTATTTTCTTTGTCCTGCACGACAATCTCCTTTTTTCCGGTTCTATGATTAATCACAAATTGGGGGCTTGTGGCAATTTCTGCATCGAGCTGTATGGAATAGAGTGTTGAGGTAGTGTTAGATTTAATTTCTTTTTCAAACTTATGAATGAGTATATTAGAGTGGTAAAATCCGACATCTGCCACTAATTGCATGGCAAATGCATACTTGGATAGGTCAGCATTTTTAACATTGCTTAGAAGTTCCTCTGACGCTTCACTTGTAATATTTTGCTCAACACCACTTGCATTTGCGATATAGAGCATTGTAGATTCATCTGCCAATAAATCCATTGCAGTGGTATACACAGCAGATTTTTCAAAGGTTGCCCCACTTTTAAAATTGGTAATAATAGTTTGTAAAGTCTCCTTTTCTTGTGAAAAAATGAAGGCGTTTTCAATTATAGTGTAGTAGTTAGCTTCAAATTTTTGGACAAGGGGGTTGAAATATAAATTTAAGAAATCGGCCTGAGTAAGTTCTACAATTAAATTCCCTTGGTAATCCACAGCATTTTTTTCCAAACCATCTAAAAAGTCAGCTAGCTGTTCGGAGTTGTAGGCATTTAAAACTATGGCTTTTTGATTCCCCATGTATATTTCACCAATTTCATCAACACTATTAAAAAAGGTATCCATAACCACTGCTTTGTCCAAATAGCGCTGTTGGTTTTTTAGAAAGATGTCAGTTTCTTGATAAGTATAAGATAATATCGCATTGGCGTTAATTGGGGCAAAGAGCGGTGTTCTGTTGTTTACCGGACTGGTGCCTTTAAAAAGATTAATATAGCTTTTAATAGAATCGCTGGTCATACTAATACCACTCAGATTGAGATGGTTCTGACCCATATCCAGATCCAGTGAAATGTAATCCGTTAGACCCGAAATTTTTTTTGTTGTCCCTGTTTTTAATATCGATGATAGTAAAGAGTTACCGTTTTTAGCATTGATAACTATGTTTGAAGATTTTCCGGTGTTACCAATTTGGAACAACTGATTAAGCTGAGGATCTGCTGTCAGGACATCTTTATTGCGAATTATATTCTCAAGGAGTAATTGAGAAGAACTAACGATAATTTTTTGATCTATTACAGTTGTGTAAAGTAGGATATCTTCTAGGTCATATTTATCTATACTTCGGTTTTCATAGGTAAAAGTTTCCACCGATTTTTCCGTCACGGCGTTTAATTGAAATAGCTCAGGAACCATTTCGGTAATATAGACAAGCTCAAAACTCTCTTTTCCCAACTCTACAAAGCTCAGGAGGCTTTCGGATTTGGGTTGTATGTATTGCAGGGCTTTTATTTTTTGGAAGATTTTCTCGTAAACTCCTCCTTTTTCCAATTTGGAAAGAAAATCATTGTTCTTTAGTTCACTTTTAAAAGCAGCGTCATCATTGATTCGAATTACTATAGTTGCGTTTTTGGGGATATAATTTAAAAGTGGGGAAACCGTACTTTTTTCCTGAGAACAACCAAGGATTAGCAAAAGAAGAAGAGAAAGTATTTTACATTTCATGTACTATGCTTTAGGGCAAATTTAAGATTTTTAAAGGTTAAGCATAAGCTGTTCCGGTAATTGCCTGAAACTTTTTCTGTGGTACGGGGTTATTCCATATTTCCGAATGGCTTCCCGATGCTCTAAAGTGGGATAACCTTTGTTCTGTTTCCAATTGTACACCGGATATTCCTTATGTATCTCTTCCATATAGGTGTCTCTGTAAGTCTTGGCCAACACAGAGGCAGCAGCAATACTCATAAATTTACTATCTCCCTTTATAATACATTCATGAGGAATGTTTAGGTAGGGTTTAAATCGGTTACCATCCACAATAATAAGTTCCGGTTTAATAGTTAGCTGGTCAATAGCTTTGTGCATGGCTAAAATGGAAGCATTAAGAATATTAATCTTATCAATTTGCTTGGGATGCACATGAGCTACACCAAAACTAATAGCGCTTATCTCAAGAAGTGGCCGCAGGAGATTTCTGTTGCCTGCAGAAAGTTTTTTAGAGTCGTTCAACACCTCATTGGCAAAATCTGGACGGAGGATTATAGCGGCAGCGGTGACCGGACCGGCTAGACAGCCGCGCCCTGCTTCATCGGTTCCTATTTCTGAACAAAATCGATGATAAGATTGTAACACGGCCTTGGAAGATAGTTTTTACGAAGATACTAGATTAGTTTAAGAATTAAAATTCAACGTATTTCTATTTGTCTACCGCAAAACTTTCACATTTCATTACGAACAAAAAATTTAACTTTGTTCGTTTAAGGCTATATAATGAAATATTTGGTTTTAGTGCTTTTGCTAATCATAAGCCAACCGCTTTTTGCTCAGGAAGATTCTATACCCCCTATGGGAAGAGATACTTTGATTACTAAAAAGAAGACTAGGCCAAAGCCTCCGGGAAAGGAAGAAGCGGAAAAAAAGCTAACATTTAAAGATTATAAAATTGTTTCTTTTCAACGCGATACTACTTATTTTGACACTACGTTGACCATCAAAAGAGAATATGACTACAACTATTTAAGAAAGGATAATTTTGAACTTATGCCTGTAGCCAATGTTGGTCAACCTTACAACAGACTTGGAGTTAATTTTGAAAGAAATACCATATACCCAAGGATTGGCGCAAAAGCAAAGCACTTTAATTATGCAGAGGTTGAGGATATGAATTATTATCATGTAGCTACTCCTATGACCGAGTTATTATTTAAAACAACTTTTGAAGAAGGACAGCTTTTGGATGCCTTGTTAACCTTTAATACTTCAGAAAGATTAAATTTCTCCTTGGCATACAAGGGGTTTCGGTCTCTTGGAAAGTACCAAAACAGCCAGGCGGAGTCAGGAAATTTTAGAACTACAACCAACTATGAAAGTAAAAACAAGAAATATAGTCTAAGGGCGCATATAGCCGCGCAAGACATTACAAATCAGGAAAACGGAGGTTTAGCAAACAAGGAGGTGCAGTTTGAATCCGGTGATCCGGAGTTTTCAGACAGAAACCGTTTGGATGTTATCTTTACAAATGCTCAGAATAAGGTACTGGGAAAAAGATATTTTTTAGATCATCAATACAAACTTTGGGGAAAGGATGTGGATTCCTTAAACAGGAAACGAACATCACTTGCCATAGGCCATCAGTTTCATTATGAAACAAAATACTACCAATTTAATCAAGCTGCTCAGAATGACTTTTTTGGAGCAGCCTTTTTAAATGTAATTAACGACAAGGCTAGTCTTAAAACCACATATAATCAGCTAAACGCTCAGTTTTATAATCCTACGTTGGGAAATGTAGTGGGTTTTGTAGGTTTTTACAATTATAACTATTTTTTTAATAGTCTTTTGGTAACAGATACAGAGCAGATTGAAAATCAACTAAGGGGAGAAGAAATTGCCATTGGGGGAACGTATTCCAAACAGATTGGGAAATTTAAGGTAGATGGAAGATTATCATATAATGTGGTAGGTAGCTTAGGGGGTAATAGTTTGGATGCAACCGCTCGCTATAATTTTAATGAGAAGAATAAAATCAGGTTTTCGCTGCATTCTTCTGCCACTATGCCCGATTTTAATTTTTTGCTTTATCAGAGCGAATATGCAAACTACAATTGGCAGAATACCTCTAATTTCGAAAAGCAAAACGTAAACAGTTTTACCGTAAATTTTGAGAATAAATTGTTCGGAAGTTTGGACGGCAAGCTTACTTCGCTTACTAATTACACTTACTTTAAATCCGAGGCTACTCCCGAAGAGGTGGAAGCAGGTGTGGAAAATGCTTTTGTTAAACCTTTTCAGGAAGGAGATGCCGTAAATATGGTAAAACTTACATACAATAAAGAGTTTAGAGTTGGCAAGTTTGCTTTGGATAATACGGTCATGTATCAAAGTGTGGATCAAAACACTAATGTTGTTAATCTACCTCAATTAGTCACTAGAAATACCTTATATTTCTCTAGTGACGTATTTAAAAAAGCGATGTATATTCAGACAGGATTTACATTCAAGTATTTTACTAAATATACAATGGATGCTTATAATCCGCTGTTAGGAGAATTTTATGTGCAGGAAAATGAAGAGTTGGGGGGCTATCCTATGTTAGATTTTTTTATTAATGGGAGAGTCAAACAAACAAGAATATACCTCAAGGCGGAGCATTTTAATTCTTCCTTTTCGGGCTACAATTTTTACGCTGCCCCTAATTATCCATATCGGGATTTTGTTATCCGTTTTGGTCTGATTTGGAACTTTTTTTCCTAAAATTTATCCCGGTAGGAGTTGGTAATTGTCAAGTATTTCCATTTTTTAATTTTTGGATGTGATGAAATATGCCTTTATTGAAGTAAATATTCTCTTTTTATAAAAATAGTATGCCATTTTGTTTACTGATAATCAGATGATTAAAAAAAAACAAAAGATATAATGACTTTTTTTTGTTTTTGCTATTGTGAAAGCAAAAAAACGGTTTTATATTTGCACCCGCTTTGAGATATAGAGCTGGAATTATTAAGTTCATTTGACATATTGTAAAGACAGAAAAATAAACGAAAGAGAGGGCCAAGAGATAGTTTTTGAATTAGTTGGGACTAAAAATAA
>JBGTEN010000080.1:0-16365 GCA_041747755.1 Arenibacter sp.
ACCGGCTAATAAGGAAGACTCTACAAGGCATAAATTAGCCAAGAACCATTTGGACGCCCAATTGAAAACTCTTGAAAAGTTCAAAGGAAGATCAATTTTTATTCCCGGAAACCATGACTGGTATGCAGATGGACTGGAAGGGCTGAAGCGCGAGCAAGTGTACCTTCAGGAAAAATTAAAAAGCAAGGAAGTCTTCCTGCCTAAAAATGGCTGTCCGTTAGATGTAGTTGACATAAGTAAAGATATAGTTGTCATAGCCATTGATACAGAGTGGTACCTGACAAATTGGGATAAGCACCCCAATATGAATGATGATTGTGAGATTAAAGACCGGGAGAAATTCTTCCAGGAGTTAGAAGGGTTGATTAAAAAGAATCAAGGTAAAACTACCATATTGGCCTTGCATCATCCTATGTTTAGTTACGGCAATCATGGGGGGCAGTTTACCTTGGAGCAACAATTTTATCCATCAAGGGGTAAAATTCCATTGCCGATTTTGGGAACATTAATTAATGTATTCCGATCTAACTCAGGGGCGTCAATCGAAGATTTACAAAATAAGCGGTATATAGAGATGAAGAAGCGTATTGTAACTCTGGCGCAATATTCCGATAAGGTAATGTTTGCCTCCGGTCACGAACACTCCTTACAGTATATCGTTGAAGACAATACGCCACAAATTGTTAGTGGTGCAGGCGCAAAAGAAGGAGGAACACGTCTTCTTAACGGGAGTAAGTTTTCTTATGGAGGATTGGGCTATGCCACATTAGAGATATATACAGATGGCTCTTCAAGAGTACGTTACTTTGGCGTAGATCAAGAAGGAAAAGAGAAATTTTTATATACCTCAGAAGTATTGCCTAAAGACAGGAAAGATTCGGAAATAGTATATCCAGATACCTTTCCGTCTAAAGTAATGGCATCCATTTATACGGATGAAGAGGTTAAAAAAAGTAAGTTGTATAAAGCCGTTTGGGGCGAACGGTATCGAAACTATTACAGTACCAAAATCGCTGTGCCAACTGTAGATTTAGATACCTTATTTGGAGGATTAACCCCTGTAAGAAAAGGAGGGGGAAATCAATCCAAATCCCTGAGATTAGAAGACAAAACTGGCAGGCAATTTGTTATGCGGGCAATGCGGAAAAGTGCTGAACGCTATTTACAGGCTATGGCCTTTAAGGATCAGTATATTGTTGGCGACTTTGAGGATACCTATTTGGAAAACCTACTTAGCGATTTCTATACTGGCTCACATCCGTATGCCCCTTTTACAGTAGGGATATTGGCAGATGCAATTGGCCTATATCATACTAATCCGGTCCTATACTATGTTCCCAAACAAAATGCACTTGAAGAATATAATAGCGAATTTGGAGACGAACTGTATATGATTGAAGAGCATGTCTCCGAAGGCCATGATAGCTTTGGATACTCGAAAGAAATAAGGAATACGGACGATTTATTAAAGAATTTAAGGAAGGACGAGAAGTACAGTGTAGATAAAGAGCTGTATATACGCGCACGACTTTTTGATATGCTTCTGGGCGACTGGGACCGGCATGTTGACCAATGGCGTTGGGCAGGTTTTGAAAAGAATGACTCTATAATTTATAGACCTATTCCCAGGGATCGGGATCAGGTTTTTTCAATTATGGGCGATGGTTTGCTAATGAATCTGGCAACACGAACCATTCCCGGTCTTACCTTAATGGAAGGTTTCAATGAGGAAATTCGAAGTGTGAGAGGGTTTAACGGTTCCCCATTGACATTTGCATTGGATATGACTTTACTTCCCGAAACGGAACTCCAACAATGGGAAGAGCAAGCAGCACTAATTCAAAATGAAATCACCTCAGAAATAATAGATGAGGCCTTTAAAAATTTTCCTAAAGAAGTAAGGGACGAAACCTTAAAGTCTATTAAAGTTAAACTTTTAGCCAGAAAGGATAAGTTACAGGAAACAGCAGGGACATATTATAGAATCCTGAATACATATGCCATTGTAACAGGAACCGATAAGGATGATTATTTTACCATAAACGGGCGGTTAGATGGGAAAATACATATTATTGGAAATCGAATAAAAGGAGGCAAAAAAAGTACAGTATTTTTTGAAAAAACCTTTGATCCAAAATTTACCAAAGAAATATGGGTGTATGGTCTGGACGACAAAGATCATTTTAAAGTGAATGGTGTAAAGGGAAAAAAAATAAAATTGCGAATCATTGGCGGACACAACAATGATACATATGAGATAACAGATAGTAATAAAGGAGTGGTCATTTATGATCAAAAGGGGAAGAAAAACACAATAGAAGGCAACCACAGCGCGAAAATCCGCCTAACGAATAGCTATGAAACCAATACGTATCAACCATTAAAAATTAAAAAAAGTACCAACCAGATTTTGCCTTCTATAGGGGCAAATCCGGATGATGGTTTACGTATAGGGATATCCAATACGTACACTTTTAATGGCTTTAGACAAAACCCGTTTACACAACAGCACACCTTAAACGGGGCATTTTATTTTGCAACCAGTGGCTTTGATCTGGGGTATCGAGGTGAGTTTGCAAATGTTCTGGGGAATTGGAATCTGGAGTTGTTAGGAAAATTCACGAGTCCAAATTTTAGTATTAACTTTTTTGATTTTGGGAACGATACCGAAAATTTAGACGATGATTTAGGCTTCGATTATAACAGGGTAAAATTGGAAACCGTTAAACTAGCGCCCTCTTTATTATGGAGGGGTCAGCTAGGAGCTGTTTTTCGAACGGGAATTTCTTTGGAGACCATTGAGGTAGAAGAAACCGAAAATCGGTTTATCAATACTTTCTATCTCCAAAACGGAGCGGAGAATAGAAAGAGCTTTTTTGGAGTAGATGCCGAATATTCTTTTGAGAATTTTGACAATGCTGCTTTTCCAACTATGGGCATGGGCACTTCTTTGCTCATTGGTTATAAAACAAGAATTGATCAGGGAAATCAAGATTTTGGATATATTATACCAAGTCTTTCAATAGACCATAAATTAATACCCAATGGGCGATTGGTTTTAGCAGCCAAATGGAAGGCCCATTTTAATATAGGTAATGGGTATGAGTTTTATCAGGGAGCAAGTATAGGGGCCAGCGATGGTTTGAGAGGATTCAGAAACCAGCGTTTCACGGGAAAAACCTCATATTACCAGCTAACGGATATTCGATATAGTCTAAGAAAGGTTAAAACTGCCGTATTACCTTTGTCTATGGGTTTTTATGCCGGGTTTGATTATGGCCGGGTATGGTTTCCCGAAGATATCTCCTCGCAATGGCATACCTCTTACGGAGGGGGTTTTTTTCTCAATGGGGCCGATATGATTTCTGCAAGATTAGCTCTATTTAATAGTGCAGATGGCCCAAGGTTTTCTTTTGGTTTGGGTTTTGGGTTTTAAGGTTTACTGAAGAATTCTGGTTTCTTTGGGTTGAAATAGAGATTACATTAATCTTTTAAAGGCAAATATATTTCAGCTTTCCAACTAAGCTCATCACCACCCATATTTGGATTGCTATAAAAGTACTCTACAGGTAAGGGTATCACGTCTATTTTATTTTTCTCGGCATAATCCTGAAGCGCAAACCATGCTCTATCAGAGGTAATGTAATTTCCGTTGTATATGGCTTTTAGTGCTCTTTTCCCTGTAAATTTTTTATACTTTAAATCCGGATGTACGGGTAAATTATCAGATTGTACAATTGGGAAGCAAAAATTGTAGGCTATACTATCCGTTTGCTGATCCCAATGGGTTATTTCTACAAAAGGCAGTCCATTTACAGCAATACCATTGTTGGGTAGTACCGTAGTAAAGAGGTCATAGTTTTGCATCATCCCTGCTGCTTTTTGGAATAGGGTTCCTTTAAGTGAAACGTAGGCACAGTACGTATCGTAATACTGGTCTATACCTGCTATAGTCACCTTAAATCGAGAACCATGTTCGGCAAGATTCGTCATGAATTGCAGAATATTCTTTTTAGCCCCCTTTTCGAAATTAGTTTCACTGAAGGGGATTTTAATTTTATTGGCTAAACTATGGTTTGGATCTTTAACATAGATCCTTACCTGTGAGGTAGAGTCATTTATAGGATTGATTTCCCATTTGTAAATGTGGGTTGAATCTCCCATTGAAAGTCGCTGGGTAAAATTGTTTAAATCTTCCTGTTCAATAGGCTGTGTATTTTTCAGGGTACTGTTCCATAACTTAACGGTCTGGTTAATAGTTCCGGGAAAAGTCTTTGCTACAAAAGATACCCGGTAATCAAAGGGCTTTAAAAAAAGATACCACGCTAATAATGCAATAACTAATATAGTTATTGTTAAAAACAGTTTCCGCATTTATGTTTTATTGATTTGTTGCTAAATTTTTGTTTGAAGTCATTTTTAATTTTTCACTTACAAAGTCTCCCAGATTCCTACCTTGTTTAATTCCTACCTCTATTGCCACCCTATAATGGATGCCTCCATACATTCTGCTCATTGCAGCTTCATCGGCTGCTTGGTTAAATGATGTAAAACTCCTAACCGGTAAACCATACGGAATTTCAGTATCATCTTCAAAGGCAAAGTTATCACCAAAAATATCGGTTAGAATTGTGGAGGCAGTACCGGAAACAACGCTATGACCACTAATATACTCGGGAAATGGAGGGGTTTGCAATACCGGTTTCCAATTATCATCAATATACTGATTAATTAAGGTTTCCGGCCGAATAAGATTACTTCGGTATTTTTCATCCCAACAACTAATAAAGGCATCTGCAATTCCTATGGATGTTTTGGTATGTGCGAAAATGGTTTTGTCAAAGTCCGCATTGGTTTTTCTACAGGCAATTTTAACAATGCCCATCCAATGTGCACCTGGGGTTATTTTTTTTGTTGCAAACATTAAATGGCCTCTGGTAACAGAGACATAAGGGTTACAATCCCAGAATTTTGCTGTTGCCAATTCATCCGATTCATCACCTTTTGCTGTTATTTCTAAACTAACATCATACACTTCTTTTACTTCATTGTAAAATGTAGAGCCTTTTTCCATAGAGAAAGGAGGAGGAGGAACTGGTTTAAATTGAGAGGCCGAATCTAAGGCAAAAGGTCTTATTTTATTCCAATGTGGTTCTATACCATCCATATATGCTGGAGGAGTAGGCTGCCATCTGGAAGGGTTGTCGGCATCCACCGTGAATTTGGGCATTGTCCGGGTTTGAGCATAATTGTCTTTTTTCATCCAATCGGCAATATGCTCGGAAACTTTTAGTCCGTAATCCTTGGAAGCTAAAAATAGCCCCTTATTTTTTTCTTCCCAAACAGCATATAAACTGTCTTGTAAAACTTCCAATCGCTGCTCTGAAAAAATTAACCTTTTACTCATATCCATGTGAGCAATCAGTGCCGCCATTTGATAATTTACCGGTGTTGCGGCTTCCGGTTTTGGAATGGGAGTAAGGTCTGTTAATTGTCCTTCCAGCGAAGCATATAAATCATTATTCAATGCAATTATTTCATAAGCTGCAATATTGGGATAGGCAAAAATTCTACTCGCCACCGGAGGTGAGAAGATATCGTGTATCATAATCTCTACAACTTTGTCTACCGCTATGTTGTAGTCTTCCGGACTTATCGTAATAGGCTCTTCTTTAGGAGGTTTATTACAGGAAATCATGAAGGCTGTCATTACCAAAATTAATAGTATCTTATTCATATGCGTTCTTTTTTAATATTGTAATTGATATACTTGTACCTTGTCGTTATTAATTGTAACCAAAAGATAGGATTGACCTTTTATTGTAATAATGTTGAGGTGTCTTACTGATTTCAGGGCCAATTCTAAACCAATTCTATTACCTAAAATTACAGATTTTTCAGATTTTATCAATGCCCCGGGAAACGAGTCGAATCTACCGTGAAATGGTTTTACTCCAAAATAATTCCCTGCTGCCAATACTTCGTCCTTTCCGTCGCCATCAAAATCGTGCTTTACAAAAGCGGTGATGGGACTTACCTGAAGTTCATTTTTGAAAGGTACAAAAGTGAATTTACCACCTTCATTTTTCAAGTAACCTGAGCGAAGTTCATTAACGGTAAGTATAGTGGCTTTATCAAGTTGGGCTTTGTCAAAAATCTGGGACACGCTTTTTCCCGCAAAAGCAGTATAGGTCGTAAATTTTTTCTTTAGAGAAACTATTTGTGCTGCGAGCCCATCCAGATTTTCTAAAGGGTAATAATCACCATTCTTTTCGGTTGCTACAATGGTCTCTGTACTTCCGTTTTCATCAAAATCAGAATAGTATTGTTTCAAAGGGTATTTTTCTGAAGCTTTAAATTTTGTGTTCATTCCCCAGTTGCCTAATAGGTAATCTGTATCTCCGTCACCATCAATATCAAAAGCAATAAGGCGTTGCCAGAGTCCATTCAATGGGGTTTTTACAAGATCTGTTTTAATGAGTTTGCCGTTTTCATTTTTGAAAAATGTGGGTGACATCCATTCTCCTACCACAATCAAATCTTTTACCCCGTCACCGGTAAAATCATCCCATATGGCATCGGTAACCATACCAACGTTTTCCAACTCTTTATTTTCAAGAATGGTAAACCGACCTCCTTCATTTTTTAATAGGTATGATTTTGGTATTTTACCAAAGTCACCTGATACTACCTGATTGCCCACAAAAACATCTAAATAACCGTCCCCATCAAAGTCATAAGGTGCAATAACAGAGGCGTTTTCAAAGTACTCGGGGAAATCCGACTTTTCAAAGGTGCTATCCTTTTGAATGTAATAATTATCTAGAAGCGGTTTCATTTGACCATAAAAATCTGCACCTCCCGTTCCGGTTATCAAGTCATTTTTTCCATTTTTGGAGAAGTCGGCAAGCACAGCAGCCACTTCCTCATTTATGGAGTCATTGGCAATTTCAGGAATGCGCACTTCAACAAACGAAGAGTCTTGTTGAACATAAACCTTGGAAGGAAGGTGCTTGGACCCTCCAAAAAATAGATCAACCTTACCATCATTGTTTACATCACCCAAGGCTGTAGCCGGACCTCGATCTGACAATTGATATGGAATGAGCTTTTGCCGATTAAAATCGGTATAAGGATCTTCAACATGGATAAAATCTATTCCCAGATTATTTGTAACTCTTGTAAACAATGTTTTGGTATTCAATTTTGTTTTCTCATTTGTGTAGGAATGCACGTTTTCCGGACTCAAAGTAAGTGTTTGGTTTAAAGGGATATTTTTAAGGGTTTGATATGTTCTATCCGGCCAAACAATTTTGAGGGAATCGATAGTCGTTACAGCGCCAAATCCAAAGTGAATAATAGGCTCTGAAGAGGCTTGAAAGCCCCGTACGGTGTACAATTCTTTGTATTGAAGGTTTCCGTTATGATAGGCATATACCTTTGTTCCAATACCGAAAGGATTTTTACCTTGTAGCTTAAATCTTATTTTCAAATAACTTGCCTGATCATTAGTTTTATTGATGTAAACGGCAGCAGGTCCGTTTAGAATATTGACAACAATATCTAGATCCCCGTCATTATCCAAATCCGCCAGTGCAGTAGCCCCGGAGACTAAAGTATCTTTAACAGTCCATTGTCCCGATCGGTCGCTAAAAGTGAGGTCCCCATTTCCTTGAAATATGTAGTTGTGTGTTTTTCCTGATGGCATTCTATTTAATGCTTCTTGATCCACAAGTTTGGTATTGTCAATTTTAGTTTTCATCTCCTCACTTGAAACAAAATTGATAAAATCTAAATCGTTTGGTCGCTTGGGAATGCCATTAGAAACAAAAAGGTCCTGTTCCCCATCCTGATTAAAATCCCCAAAAAGAGCACTCCAACTCCAATCTGTTGCAGCAACCCCGCTCATAAGTGCTGTTTCAAGGTAGGGTGTATTTTGTTGATTAATGTTAAGCATATTTCTGGTAAACTGATAATGGTATCCATACTGTTCGGTACGCATTTTTTGAACCTGCCTGTTATCGTCCCCGTCCGAAGATTTTAGGACGGTTTCATTCTCCGGTAGCATGTCTAAGGAAATGAAATCTGGCCAACCATCATGGTTGATGTCCGCCACATCATTTCCCATTGAAAATCGGGTTGTATGGCCAAAATACTGTTTTAAACTTTCGGTAAAGGTGCCATCACCATTGTTCAAATAATAATAATCATCCTCATGAAAGTCGTTCCCTACATAAATATCAGGCCAACCATCCTGATTAAAATCTGCTACAGCAATTCCAAGTCCATAACCATTTACCCCTCCGTAGATTCCGGCTTCTTCGCTAACATCAACAAATTTACCGTTATCATTTCTCAACAACTTATCACCAGTTTGGTAATCTCTTTTGTAGCGGTGATCTGCATGCCCAAAAGACTCCTGAGTGTGCACGGCATGGTTAAGCAGATATATATCTAAATCGCCATCGCCGTCATAATCTAAAAATGCAGCCGACGAACTAAAGGACTCAAAATCAAGATTATATTGCGCTGCACTTTCTATAAATGTCCCGTCTCCATTGTTTATGTAAAGCTCATTATGTCCGTTGAACCCGTTAATACCTACCACGGCGCATACGTAAATATCCAAAAGGCCATCACCATTTACATCTCCCATAACGGCACCGGTGTTCCATGTGCTGTTCCCAGCTACCCCGGCCTTTTCAGTAACGTCTTCGAATTGGAGGTTACCCTTATTTAAGTAGAGCTTGTTTTTAACCTGATTTCCTGAAAAGAAAATATCGGGGAGTCCATCATTGTTAATATCTCCAACGGCAACGCCGCCGCCATTGTAAAAATAGAGGTAGTCCAAAATATTGAGATCATTTGTTTCAATTACGCTATTTGCGAAATTAATACCTGTTTCTTTTCCGGTTGGATTTGTAAATAGTAGGTCTTTATTTTTGCTGCAATTGGCAAATAATAAAAGTAGTATTCCGTATGTTCCCGTAATCTTATTCATCCAATTTAAAAATCTTTGGTTTGTCATTGTTAATAGCAGCAATCAAAAATCTACGTCCATTCTTATCTTTAAATTGTTGTAAATGCTTAATTTCATTTTTAATAAAAAACCCACTAGTATTATAGTCTTGCCAAGTAAAATTAAGTTTTCCGTCACCCAAAAGAACACTGCCAAAGTTGGCATCTAACCTGGAATACTGAGGCTTAAATTCAAAATTATTACCCCCTAAAATTAGATCCAGATTACCATCATTGTTGATATCTGTGCATGTGATTCCGCAAACACAAGAAAACTGAACCTGATAGGGTAGAATTTTTATAGTAAAACTACCATCGCCTTCATTTATCGCAATTATTGATTCTGAGATGTTTACTTCACGTTGTATGGTGTTTTTAAAAACAGTTTCCGGAAAAAGTTCCTGAACTGTTTTTTTAGCATATTCTGAGGCTTTTATATTTTCTTTTTTCAAAGAAACAATTTGGGCTGTCATTTCTCTTTTTTGATGTAAAGGATAATCTTTACCATCAATATTTTGCGTCATTATCTGCTCCAGTGTCCCATTATTATCGTAATCGTTTATCCATAACTTCATAGGGTTTTCAAAAGAAGGGGTGTATGGAATGTTTTTACCCTTGTTGCCTAATATCAGGTCTAAATCGCCGTCATTATCCAAATCCGCAGCTTCTACAACATTCCACCATCCGTGGAGACTATCTAAAGAACTGGGTAACTTTAATAACCTCCGACCTGAGTTTTTATAAATTTTTGGGGTACCCCATTCCGAAGTTGTGATTAAGTCTTTTTTGCCATCACCATCTATATCAACCCATTTGGCATCGGTAATCATTCCTGCGTCCTTGATATCATATGCCAATCTCTCTGTGGCATTGGTAAACGTACCATCTCCGTTGTTTTCTAAAAACAAATGTTTAGGATCTATCCCATAGGTTCCAACAACGCTTCTGGAACCTATAAAAACGTCCATATCACCATCGCCGTCATAATCATAAGGTGCAATAACTGCTATATTGTCATTGGTAGAGGGAAAACTTGTTGTTGATCTGGTGAAACTACCACTTCCGTTATTTAAATAGAGTCTAACATAATACGATTTTTGTTGGCCCACCTCATTACCACCACTTCCGACCATCAAATCCAAATCTCCATCACCATCAGCATCAAAAAAGGCTGCCGCGGTATCTTCATAAGCTTTATCGTTGATAAATGCAGCCTGGTCAGCTAGGATTAGTTGGCCATTACTCAAATGCTTATACAGTGTTCCCGGCTGCCCTGCTGCTCCACCGATATAAATATCCTCATTTCCATCTTTATTAATATCTCCCACTGCTAATGCAGGACCCTCTTGTGAAATCATTTTGGAAATGAGACCCTCATAATCAAAATCACGGTAATTATTTTCTTTATGAGCCAATAATTGGGTTTTATTTACTTCTTTTAAGAGTTGCTTAGTTGGGGTTGTTTTTTTTGGGATAAATTTTGTTGTTGCTTCTTCCTGTTTGAGCAAAATAGTCTGCCCGGTAGCCACATTTACTAGTTTCTGAGTAAGGTCATTGGGCCATATTACTCTTAGTGAATCTATAGTTTCTGTTTTGCCTACTCCAATGGCCATTGTATAATCCATGGAGGACTGAAATCCCCGAGAAGGCATTAATTCCTGAAGTATACTGGTTTCACCAAAATGAAGCATTACCTGCGCACCAATGGCGAATCTATTTTTATCACCGCCCTCAAACTTCAATCGGATGTACTTATTATCGGTTAATTTTTCAGCGTTGTTTCGGTAGACAAAGGCCTCCATATTGACATTGTTTACTACCATATCCAAATCGCCATCGTTATCCAAATCGGCATAAGCTACCCCATTGGAAAAACTGGGGATTTCTAGACCCCATTTTTTTGAGGCGTTCTCAAAAGTAAGATCCCCGTTGTTTCTGTAAGCATAATTAGATTGCGGTTTTATTGGCATTTTGTGTATGATTGAATCTATAGATTCTTTTTTCCCGGTCAGTGCCATTTTTTGAATAATTTCATTCGCAAAAAAGTCCACGAAATCTAAATCGGTTAAATCATGGTTAATTCCGTTGGTAACATAGATATCCCGAAGTCCGTCATTGTCCATGTCCATAAAAAGTCCGGCCCAACTCCAATCTGTAGCAGCAACGCCACTGTAGTGAGCTATTTCTGAAAAGGAACCATTGCCATTGTTAAGCTGTAAAGTGTTTTGGATATATTGTTGATAAAAATCTTTACTTTGTTTTAGTTTAAAAACATCGTATCCTTCAAATTCCATCACCGATTTTACCCTTTGATCACCTTCAGGCAACATATCGGTAATAAAAATGTCTACCAAGCCGTCATTATTTAAATCAGCAATATCAACACCCATAGCTGAGAGGCTTAAATGCGAGGTCCAATTCTTTATTTCTTCTGTAAATGTCCCGTCTCGGTTGTTAATATATAAGTAGTCTCTTTCATAAAAATCATTAGAAACGTATATATCCGGATACAGATCTCCGTTGAAATCGGTAATCATTACCCCCAAACCAAATCCTATTAGACTTCCATAAATACCCGCTTTTTCACTTACGTCAACAAATTTTCCGTTGTCATTTCTAAGCAGCATATCGCCTACTCCTCTAAATATTAAGGGGACACCTTCCCAATCTTGTGCCCTGACATCGCGTTGCTCTGCGTATCCCAAACTGCTTACAGGAATGTTACTGTTGTTCAAAATATAGACATCCAAATCGCCATCTTTATCAAAATCAAAGAAAGTGGCATGAGTAGAGAAACCTGTTTTGGCCAAATTATATTCATGGGCTTTTTCAGTAAAGGTGAGATCTCCATTATTAATATACAGATCGTTATCATGGTTATTACCTTCCATGTTTCCTGCATTACTTACATAAATATCCAGCAGCCCATCGTTGTTAATATCTACCATTACCACTCCGGTAGACCAGGGCTTATTGCCGATTACTCCTGCAGATTCAGAAATATCTTCAAACTCAAAATTACCTTTATTTAAATACAATTTGTTGGGACCCATATTCGCCGTCAGATAAATATCCGGAAGACCATCATTATTAATGTCACCAATTGCAACACCACCTCCGTTGTAAAAATTTCTATATTTAAAAATGTTGAAGTCTTTTTGATTTTTTACTTCATTAATAAAGTCAATGCCAGTGTTCTCTGAGGGTAGAAGGGTGAATAGCTTTTCTTCCTCTTGTTCTTTAACTTTCTCTTCATCCTTCTTTTTGGAACATGAAAAGGTGATTAGCAGGCTTACTAAAAGGAAAATTATTTTTTTATGCGCTTGTAAGTTCATATTTTTTTGTTCGTTGCTTTTATTAGAAAAACAGGAGTACTATTGTTCACGGCAATGACATAGTGTTCAACACCCTTAATTATAATTTTTCGGATAGCTCTTGAGGGACCCGCAACATCAAAATCTTGATCTCCATCCCATAGAAAACCACCTTTTTTATCATTGCGCAAAATTAATCCATGTAGACCATCCAGCCTACCCAATTGGGTGTTAATTTCGTAGGTATTTCCTACTAAAAAAAGATCTTTAAATCCATCATTATCAAAGTCTTCTATCCATATATCTTTTACTGTTGAGGCCTGTGAAATAACCGGCAAATAGGCAAATTCAAAAACTCCTTTTCCGTCGTTAATAAAGAGGCTGGATCTTAGTTCATACACCTCTTTTTTGGAGGCATTACTGAGCTTTTCATTTGAAAACAATTCTGAAATACTGGCTTTGGCGAAATCTTTATAGGATAGGTACTTTTTATTGAGGCTTGGAATTTGTTTAACCATTTCGTCCTTTGAAGCAAAGAGGGTTTCTTTACCTTTATAAAAGTACGTTACCAAAGGTTCAATAGATCCGTTACTGTCAAAGTCCGCACTGTAGAGTTTAACCGGCATTTCTAGGGTGGCTTTAAATTTACTATTCTCTCCCCAATTGCCTAGTATAAGGTCTAAATCCCCATCGTTGTCAATATCTTCCACTTTTACTACATTCCACCAACCATGTGTTTTAGCCAGACCATTGTCTTTTTGCAGAACAAGTTTCTCACCATTATTTATGAAAATAGAAATGGGCATCCAATGGCCGACAGCAATAAGATCCTGGAGGCCGTCGTTATTGAGATCAATCCATATAAAGTCCTTTACATTCCCAATATTTTGGAATGAAGCGCCAAAAGAGTTAGATACATTCTTGAAATTTCCCTTGCCATCATTTTCAAATACATACTGCTTTGGGGTTATCCCAAATTGCCAAGGAACTTGATCTGATGAAATGGTAATATCTAGGTCACCATCATTATCAAAATCAACCACCTTAACTTTAGAAGCATTGATTTCTAAGCCTTTAAACTGATACTCATCTTTACTGTAAATACCGTCTTGATTTATGTAGAGACGAGGCCACAATTTTTCTGAAGTTTTAAATTCGTTACCGCCGCTTACTACCAACAAATCCAGGTTACCATTGCCATTGGCATCAAAAAAAACAGCGGACAGGTCTTCGCTCATTTCGTCTTTTTTAAACAACTCTTCTTGCACACTTGTAAAGGAGCCCGATTCATTTTGGAGGAATAATGCAGAGGGCTGGCCCTTTGCTCCTGTTATAAACAAATCGTCCAAACCGTCTTTATTAATGTCCGCCACAGAAATGGAAGGGCCTTCATGAGTATTTGCGTACGGAATTAAGGGATCTCTATTGAACTCCAAGCTGGCCTGTTCTTTATGTATAAAATTAATTGGGCTATTCACATTAGTAAAAAAACCCTTGGCGACTTCTGTTTGTTCACTATAATAATCTCCTTTAGAATCGCTAATATTAAACAACATGCGCTGATTAGCCTTTACATTTTTTAAAGTTTGGTAGGCTCCACCGGGCCAAATAACTTTGAGGGAATCTAGTATAGAATCTTTGCCTATTCCCAGATGAATGGTATTGGGGACAGCCGATAAATATCCTTTTGTTACAAAATGTTCCTGTGAAACAATACCTTGGGAAGTGTAGGCGCTAATTTTGGCTCCAATTCCAAATCTATTTTTTGGGCCTCCGTTAAAATCTACCTTTAAAAAATGATTGTTTCTGTCCGAAGTGTTTTCCAGAATATGAGCTTCTTCATTTATATTATTAACGATGATGTCTAAGCTCCCATCGTTATCCAAGTCTGCGTAGGCACATCCGTTGCTAAAGGTAGCTTCCTTTTGGAACCACTCCGAAGTTACATCTTGGAAAAGAAGATCCCCCGTATTCTTAAAAAAATAGTTCGGAACCTTTTTCTCAGGAATCTCATTAATTAGGGGCATATCTTCAACCGAAAGCTTTTCGGAAATTCTTTTTTGAATGTTATCGTTGGCAATGAAATTAATAAAATCCATATCATTTGTTGCGCCCTTAATTCCATTACTGATGAAAATATCCTTAAACCCATCATTATCAAAATCTGCTGCCAAAACTCCCCAAGACCATTCGGTGGCAGCAATACCACTGAGATTACCTATTTCACTAAAACTACCATTCCCTAAGTTTAAATGAAAAGTGTTTTGCATATACTGAGGAGCATATCCATTTTTTAAGTACAATTCATAGGTGGGAAATGGATATTCTAAACCGGAGGTTTTGTAGGTTTCCAAATCTTCCGGAAGCATGTCCAAAGAAAGAATATCAAAAAGTCCGTCATTGTTCATATCGGCAACGGTATTGCCCATGGAGTAATGCGTAGTATGGCCCAAATTTGTTTCATCGTGGGTGATGACTTCCAAAAAAGTACCATCTTTTTGATTTATGTAGAGATAGTCGTTTTCAAAAAAATCATTGCCCACATAAATGTCAGGATATCCATCATTGTTTATATCACTTATAGCTAACCCCAACCCATATCCAATGATGCCCTGATAAATGCCACTTTCCACACTAACATCCACAAATGAACCATTGTCATTTCTGTACAATCTATCACCCGATAGAATATCAAAATCCTTTCTCCTAGAGCCATAACCGTAATTACTGTTGGGATGTACGGAATGATTCATTAAATACATATCCAGATCCCCATCGAGATCAAAATCAAAAAAGGCAGCTTGTGTAGAAAGCCCTGAAAATGCCAGGTCATATGCTGCTGCATCTTCTTTAAAAACCGGAATACCTTCATCATCAATGCCTTGATTTACATAGAGTAAATTATGCCCTGTAATACCTTGGTAATTGCCCACTTTACAGATATAGATGTCCAAAAGGCCATCATTATTAATATCTACGTGCGTAACCCCGGTAGTCCAATTTCCGACATTGTTAATTTGAGATTTCAAGGTAACATCTTGGAATTTAAAATTACCTTTATTGATATATAATTTATCAGCTCCTTGATTTGAGGTGAAGTATAAGTCTACTAGCCCATCATTATTAAAGTCAGCCGCAGCTACTCCAGCGCCGTTATAATAATACAAGTAAGTTAGTATATTGAGTTCAGGCGTATCGTTTAATTGATTCGTAAATGAAATGGAAGTTGCAGAGGAAGTTAATTTACGAAAACGATTTTCTTTCTTCTTGGCACAGCTTACAAATAAAAATATAGTTGTAAAAAGCAGCCCCAATATCCTTTTCATGTGTGCATTTCTATTAGCTTTCAAATCGGTCACATGCAACACCCCAAATCTTTTTCCTATGCTATAAATGCTATTGTAATGGGTGCTTCATGCCTGTTTGCAATAGTGAAGCAAGATAGGAAAAGTTTAAATAATAATAAATTAATGAAAAATTAAGAAGAGATAATAATAAGTTAATTCGTTTGAAAATTTGTCTTTTTTTAAGAATGGTATACTTGGAGAAATAGGGTACAATTTTTTTGAGATTAGATAATTCACAGAATTTCCTGTTTTTAATAAATAATCCAATATATTTAAGGCATTAATCAAACCAATTTACTAAAAATGCTAGGAATTTTTTCTTTTGTTGGCTTTACCCTTTTAGTTGCCATAATTGCCTATTTTGCTACCAGAAAAACAGATGAAGCCACTTCTGACGGTTATTTTCTTGGAGGGAGAAGTTTAACTGCCGGAGTCATTGCAGGATCTCTTTTGTTAACCAATCTTTCCACCGAACAAATTGTAGGACTTAATGGCAGTGCGTATACCGATGGGTTATCGGTAATGGCTTGGGAAACTTTGGCAGCCATTGCCATTGTTGTTGCTGCTGTATTTCTGTTACCAAGATACTTAAAGGGTGGTCTTACTACTGTACCTCAATTTTTAGCAAAGCGGTTTGATGTTGCTACAAAGACCATTACCTCCGGTTTGTTCCTTACCGGTTATGT
>JBGTEN010000081.1:0-4069 GCA_041747755.1 Arenibacter sp.
GTTTTTCCGATGTATCTGTAATTAAGGTTAGGTTGGCCCGAAAGGTTCTGTAATATTCCTTTCTTACCTTAGCAATAAAAAATACCCAGACGCCAACCAAGGCAATAATGATTCCGGTAATGTAGGCATTAGGTAACTCCAGGCCTTTGACCACAAATATTAAAATAAAACCTGCTATCCCGGTAGCAATACTGTCTACAACAACATCGATAAAGGATTTTGTTTTGTTTTTTAAGTCAAATGGTAGTGGTAATGATAACAGTTCAATAGCACTTTTGTGAATGGATTGTTTTAAAGTACCATCTACCGCTTTAATAAAAATTACTATGGACAATTCGGGAAATACAAAGAACAACATACACCCTGCAAAAATACCTAAAGGCAATAATATCAATGAAAAACCAACCCCCCATATCCCCACAACCCGATGGGTAAAAAACAATTGCACCGCCAAAGACAATAAATTAAAAGTAGAAAACCAAAAGCCAAAAAAGGAAGCTAGGTCGTCCGGATCCTCTATTGCGGCAGAGGCAAAATCATTGAACAGATAATCTACCAGTTTAGCAACCAAGACACTAATCGCAATGATCCCGGCGATATAAGTAAGGTGTTTGGACTTTTTGATAAGCGTCAGCGGTCTCTCCGATAGGGGTATAGTTTGTTTCTTTTGTTTAAAACTACTCAGGTGTTCCCCTCTGGCCCGCCAAATACGCTTAAGCAATGGAATACAAAAAAGCAGCAAACCTGCGGCGACAAAAAACAGATTCTCATTACCAATGAGTGGAGCAAGCAGAGAGGTTAAATATCCTCCAAAAATGCCCCCCATAATAGCTCCGGAACCAATAAAACCAAAAAGCCGCTTGGCTTCACGGGCATTATACACCAAATTGGCCAGAACCCAAAATTGGGAAGCCGAAAGCACAGCATGTATGGCCACCCAAACATAGAAGAGATACAGCATCCACCCAATGAGGAGTTCCATTTTAGAAAGGACAGCCAGACTTAAAAGTAAAATGATGGAAACAATAAGCGTTATTTCAATGACCCTATTTAGGGATATTCGCTGCAAGGCCTTGGAATAAAAATAGGAGCTAACCACTGCTGCCAAAGCCACTAATAAATAGGCAAAGGGCAAGTTTTCAATACCAAGTTCAGAAAGGAACAATGCGTTTACCGTGGGCTTAAAAATAAGTAAGGACGCAATGATTAGGAAAATATACGCCTGCATCAGAAAGGAGATTCTAAACTCTCCATCTCTGATATCGAAGGCTTTTTTTATAATATTTCGGAGCATACTGTTCTTTAAAACAATCGATTACTTCACCGCAAGGTTAAAATAAGATGTTTTTAAAGCTTTTTCAACAGGGAGTACCAAATCTCTTATAATTTGCTCCCCATTGGAATCTTCTATTAGAGCAACCAGAATATATCGTCGGCTTCGGGTTGGACTCCAAACCAATACAGAATCGGAATGAAAATCTTTCCACGAGCCCGATTTACGAAACAATCTGGCATTTGGGGCAATTTGGTCTAAGGTATTTACAAATTTGTGATGTAGTTCCGGGTTTTCCATAATATCCAGCATCTGCGTAGAGCGCTTTCTATTGACTAACTTACCATTGGCCAATAAATAGTAATATTTACAAACCTGGGCAACGGTTGCAGCATGACTTAAATTTTTTAGCGGCTCTCTGTTTGTATCGCCGCCCCCGCCGTAGCGTTTTCCTACCCATAGTCCACCGCCATGTTCCTCATCATACAACGCGTATTTAGGATTGGTCATTACGGCTTCAATTTTCTTATACCCCAGACGATCAATCATTCGAGTAGAAGCTTGGTTGTCTGAAACACTAATCATTAATCGCATATCCTTTTTTACCTCCGCAGTTTCCTTTAATTCCCCTTTTTCAATCGCATCCATAGCAGCCAAAAGAATAGCAATCTTTGGCAAGCTGGCTGCATACATCATATGATCTCCATTGATGCTGGCAAATTTAAAACTTTCGGGATCACTTAAATCGACAACCCCAACAGCCATTTTTTTCTCTTGAATTAAACGCTCCCATTCCGGATTGTTCATGAGTTGAGTTTCTAAACTATACTGCAATTCGGAATCCAAAAGGTTTTGTAAGGGAACAACCTTGCTGTTGTCCATAAGTATGGGCAAATCATTTTGAGCCTGCAACCCGAAGGAGCAAACACAGGCAAAAAATAAAATTACAAGGTATTTTTTCATTTTTGTAATGGGGCTGAGACGCCAAGTCCCAAATATATTTAATAATTCTTCGCCAAAATGTTAATTTTTAACGTTGAAAGAAATCTTTTCTGAAACCAATATAACGCTTAAAAAGACTGATTATGATTTGCAGTATGTGAAATAAGCGGCTTTTTGAAGATAATTGCCTTAATTTTATGAATTAGACATTAAAAGAGGTTTCGGTTTCGATAAAAGAGATAATTGAAGCTATAATTTTGCAATTATTGAGGACTATGTTTTAATGCGCTTAAGATATTTTTGTTCAAATTTGAAAATAGCACTACCAAATAGGTAATCTCAATAGATAAATTCAATGAATATCACCCTGTTTAAATCCCGTTTAATGTTAAAATCAGCTCTTATAAATAGTATCGGAATTGTATTTCTGACAATGTTTCTTTCTTGTTCCCGGACAAATTCTCCGGCTGCGGTAGGACCAATTCCCTCTGAGCGACAATTGGAGTGGTACGACTTAGAATACTATGCCTTTATCCATTTTAATATGAACACCTTCACGGATATGGAGTGGGGTTTGGGAGGAGAGTCACCGCAAGTATTTAATCCAACGGCATTGGATACCCATCAGTGGGCAAGAGTAGCCAAAGAAGCGGGAATGAAAGGGATAATTATAACCGCCAAGCATCATGACGGATTTTGTCTTTGGCCTTCCAAATACACGGAACATTCAGTGAAAAATTCGCCTTGGAAAGATGGTAAGGGGGATGTTCTAAAGGATTTGGCGGCGGCATGTAAAGAATATGGTCTTAAAATGGGGGTGTATCTTTCCCCTTGGGATAGGAACCATGCCGACTATGGAAAGCCGGAATATGTAGATTATTTCCATAACCAACTAAGAGAATTATTAACCGATTACGGGCCTATTTTTGAGGTTTGGTTCGATGGTGCGAATGGAGGATCAGGCTATTATGGGGGAGCGAATGAGACCCGAAAAATAGACAATAAAACCTATTATCAGTGGGACAAGGCCATTGAAATCGTACGAGAATTACAACCTAATGCGGTTATTTTTGGGGATGGCGGCCCGGATGTGCGCTGGGTAGGCAACGAAGAAGGTTGGGCCAATGAAACCAATTGGAGTCTTTTACGTAGAGATGAGGTATATCCCGGCTGGCCAAAATATGTTGAGCTGCGCTCCGGTCATGAAGATGGGACGCATTGGGTGCCGGCAGAGGTGAATGTATCCATTCGTCCCGGGTGGTATTACCATCCCTCAGAGGATCATCAGGTAAAATCACTTTCTTCACTTTTGGATATTTATTATCATTCTTTGGGACGCAACGGCTCTTTTTTATTAAATCTCCCTGTGGATACCAGAGGGCTGGTTCATGAAACAGATATTCAGCAAATCATGGCTTTGAAAGCCCAGTTAGAGAAAGATTTTGAAACTAATCTGGCTTTAAATCAAACTATTACAACCAGCAATACCAGAGGCAACAGTAACCAATTTAAAGGAGAACATGTTACCGACGGTGATAAAACAACCTATTGGTCTACTGATGATAACGTTACAGAAGCGTCCATCACCATCGCTTTTAAAGAACCAACAGAAGTGAACCGGATCGTTCTTCAGGAATACATTCCGTTGGGTCAGCGGGTGCAGGGGTTTACGGTAGAAGCAGAAGTGGAAGGTAATTTTATAGAAATTGACAGGCAGACCACCATCGGATATAAACGTATTTTACGTTTCAATACGGTAAACGCTTCGAAAATAAGGATCTCTATAACCGCAGCAAAAGGTCCGCCAACATTATCGAATATCGAATTGTATCGCGCTCCGAATTTTTTAGCGGC
>JBGTEN010000082.1:0-12094 GCA_041747755.1 Arenibacter sp.
GCGGTCCGGACGGGACTCGAACCCGCGACCCCCTGCGTGACAGGCAGGTATTCTAACCAACTGAACTACCGAACCGTGGCGTAAAGCGAGTGCAAATATACACCGCTAATTTAATTGCACAAACAAATTAAGCTAAAAATATAAAAGTGATTACAGAAACTTTTGTCGCTCTATTAAAAAAGTATTTAGGACTTTTGAAAAATTGGACTGAACATCAACCTCCAGGTATCTAATGTTGTATTGGGCACATTTTAGTTTTAACTTTTCAAAATAGGCAACCACCTCTTTTTCATACACTTGTTTAACAGTATCTGCATAGAGATCTATATGGGCTCCTGTTTCCACATCTGTAAACCGCTTTGGACTATTGTCAAAATTAAAGTGTAACTCTTTGTCGTGATTCAGCAAATGAAATAGCACCACCTCATGCTTGTTATACTTTAAATGCCGTAAGGCTTCAAAAATCTTATCATCATCTGAACTACTTTGAAACATATCTGTAAACAAAAAAACCAGGCTTCTGCGGTGCATTTTTTCTGCAATTTCATGCAAAAAAGAATAGATTTCCGTTTGCTTGGGAGGATTAGGTTCTGTGCTAAGTGCGTTGAGCTTGGCCAACAACATTTGATGATGGCGTTCGCTGCTTTTCTCCGGAGCATAGAAGTTGTAGCTTTCCGAGAAAACACTTAAACCTACCGCATCCCGTTGCTTTTTTAAAATTTGCATTAATGCAGCAATGGCTAATACTCCAAAGCCAATTTTATTAAGATTGGTAATGTCCATAGTACCAATTGACGGATAGTACATAGAGGCAGAATTATCCAAAATGATATGGCACCGTAAGTTGGTTTCTTCCTCATAGCGCTTGGTATAGAGCTTGTCTGTTTTTGCATATAATTTCCAATCGATATGCTTGGTGCTTTCCCCGCTGTTGTAGATTTTGTGTTCTGCAAACTCGGCAGAGAATCCGTGGAATGGACTTTTATGGATTCCACTGATAAAACCTTCTACTACCTGACTGGCTAAAAGTTCCAGGTTTGGAAATAAGGTTGCTTTATGTAGTTCTGATTGCAAATCCATAGTACGAAGATAAGCATAAAAAAAATCCCGCTGAGGCGGGATTTTACATCATTAACTTAACTGTGTACTGAAAAATGTCTATTTTATAATACTGCGTCAATAGCGTCAGTATATGCTTTTTTAGGCGATACACCTACTTGCCTGCTCACAATTTCACCATTTTTAAAAACTAAAACAGTAGGAATATTACGAACACCATATTTGGCGGCAAATTCTTGGTTTGCGTCTACGTCTACTTTACCAACTACAGCTTTGCCTTCATATTCATTACTAACTTCGTCTATGATAGGACCTACCATTCTGCAGGGGCCACACCATGCTGCCCAAAAATCTACTACTACGGGTTTATTGCTTTTAAGAACTACCTCATCAAAAGTAGCATCTGTTATTTCTAATGCCATGTCTGTTACATTTAAATATTATACAAATTTAGTCAATTATTTTTCTTTTTCCTTACCCGCTGCATATTCGTTTTGTTTATAAGGCTATTGACAAAGTTTATCTTTTGAAATTCCGGTTTGTTAATTCAGCTTAAAGTTTACATCGGCATCTTCCAATTGCAATAACAATTCACTGCATATCTGTACTTTTTGTTTTCTGCTGGATAAATTAACTTTGATTTGATCTTGCCTTTCAAAAACCGTAAAATGCAATGGATGGCTTCCTTTGTGGGCTGACAGCGTCTTTTTTAAACTAAAAATCCGATCTTCCTTTAATTGATCAATATCAAAATTTATGGTAAGTTTCTTTGCATAGGTTTCCATTACATCCTGCAGCTGCATTACGGTAATGAATTTAAGCCGTGCCTCTCCCTTTTTACCGGTTTCTTTGTTGGTCCATCCTTCCTGCACCAATACCTTAAAATAAGTAAAGGAGTTAATCATTAAAAAATGACGGAATTTTAAGTATTCCTCGCCAAATATGCGAAACTCAAAGGTGTCTGTATAATCCTCCAAAGTAAAGGCTGCCCAACTTTTACCATTTTTTGATGTCCTATGCTGCACATCAGTTACCACTCCGGCAAAGGAAAGTTCTTTATTCACATGTTTATCCAACTCCGTACAAGCTGCAACATTGGCATTACAAAACGCATTGATTTCAGTTCTAAAATCGTCCAGTGGGTGTCCGGAAATATAAATCCCAACTACTTCTTTTTCCCGTCTAAGCTTTTCCATGGTACCCCATTCGACACAAGGTGGCACAACAGGTTCAGGAATTTGCACTTCACTGGCATCCCCAAAAAGACTTACCTGACTGGAATTTTCATTCTCCTGAAATTTGGCTCCATACCGCATGGCTTTTTCTAAAAAGGTAATTCCATCCCCATCATCGTGAAAGTATTGTGCTCGGTGTGTTGCTTTAAAAGAGTCAAAACCACCCGCTACCGCCAGATTTTCAAAGGCTTTTTTGTTGGCCGCCCGTAAATCAATGCGTTTAGACAAATCAAAAACCGACTTATAGGGTCCGTCTTTTTTTCTGTTTTCCACAATGGTTTCAACAGCAGCACGTCCTACACCTTTTACAGCACCCATTCCAAAACGAACGGCATAGTCTTTATTTACGGCAAATTTGTAATAAGACTCGTTTACATCCGGTCCCAAAACCTGCAAGCCCATGCGCTTACATTCTTCCATAAAGAAAGAAACCTGCTTAATATCGTTCATATTATTACTCAACACCGCCGCCATATACTCCGCTGGATAATGCGCTTTTAAATATGCGGTTTGGTAAGCTATGTAAGCATAACAAGTTGAGTGACTCTTATTAAAGGCATAAGAGGCAAAAGCTTCCCAATCTTTCCAAATTTTCTCTAAAATATCCCTTGGATGACCGTTTTTTTCACCTCCATCTAAAAATTGAGGCTTTAATTTTTGAAGGAGAGCAAAGATTTTTTTACCCATTGCCTTACGCAACAAATCGGCATCACCTCTGGAAAAACCTGCCAGTTTTTGAGACAAGAGCATGACCTGTTCCTGATACACGGTAATACCGTATGTCTCCTTTAGGTATTCTTCCATTTCAGGCAGGTCATAGGTAATCGTTGCCATTCCGTTTTTACGCCCAATGAAACTGGGTATATACTCCATAGGCCCTGGCCGATACAAGGCATTCATTGCAATAAGATCGTCAAAAACAGAAGGCTTTAAATCCTTTAAATGCTTTTGCATTCCGGGAGATTCATATTGAAAAATTCCTATTGTTTCTCCTTTTTGAAATAGGGCGTACGTTTTTTCATCATCTAGCGGAAAATCGTCGGGAACTAAATCAATCCCCAATCGGGCTTTTACAATTTTAACCGTATCTTTTATTAAGGTTAATGTTTTTAACCCTAAAAAATCCATTTTTAAGAGTCCGGCGCTTTCTACTACAGAATTGTCAAACTGCGTTACATAGAGGTCAGAATCTTTAGCAGTAGCCACAGGGACAAAATCGGTAATGTCGCTAGGCGTAATAATTACTCCGCAGGCGTGAATGCCGGTATTGCGCAAGGAGCCTTCTAATACCCGTGCCATTTGGAGGGTACGCCCTTCCAAATTATCACCTTCCGCAATGTTCAATAGTTCATTAACCTTGTCCAGTTCTTCAGAACGAAACTGCTTTTTCAACCTGGCCTCATCGGCACCAAAAATGGTATCCAATTTAGACATAGTAGGAATTAGTTTCGCTATGCGATCCGCATCATTTAAAGGAAGATCCAGTACTCTTGCCGTATCCCGAATAGAGGATTTAGCCGCCATAGTTCCATAAGTGATGATTTGTGCTACCTGATTGGCACCATATTTTTTAATAACATAATCCATAACACGGCCCCGTCCTTCATCATCAAAATCAATATCAATATCGGGCATGGATACCCTGTCCGGGTTAAGGAATCGCTCAAAAAGTAAATCGTATTTTAGTGGATCTATGTTCGTGATTTTTAAACAATAAGCTACTACAGAACCTGCTGCGGAACCACGTCCTGGACCTACGGAAACATCCATATTCCGAGCCTCCCGGATAAAATCTTCCACGATTAAAAAGTACCCAGGATAGCCTGAGTTTTCAATGGTTTGCAATTCAAAGTCGATACGTTCCCGAATTTCAGGGGTAAGTTCAGGGTATCTTTTTTTAGCTCCTTCATAGGTAATATGGCGCAAATAAGCATTCTCCCCTCGCTTTCCGCCGTCAGCGGTATCTTCCGCAACCACAAATTCGGCCGGAATGCTAAATTTTGGTAAAAGAACTTCACGAGCTAATTCATACGCCTCTATTTTATCTGTAATTTCTTGAATATTCAGGATGGATTCAGGAACATCTTTGAATAGTTCCTTCATCTCTTCCTGAGACTTAAAATAATATTCCTGATTGGGTAAGCCGTAACGGTAGCCACGGCCCCTGCCAATGGGAGTGGCTTGTTTTTCACCGTCTTTTACACACAAGAGCACATCATGCGCATCCGCATCCAATTTATCGCAATAATAGGTATTATTGGTAGCTACTACTTTTACACCATGCTGTTGGGCAAAACCTACTAAAACCTGATTTACGCGATCTTCATCTTCCTGCCCGTGGCGAATCAGTTCAATGTATAGATCTTCTCCAAATTGGGATTTCCACCACAGCAATGCTTCTTCGGCCTGTTTCTCTCCTACATTTAATACCTTTCCCGGTACTTCTCCATATAAATTTCCGGTAAGTACAATGATGTCTTCCTTATATTTTTCTATGGTTTCACGGTCAATCCTCGGAACATAATAAAACCCTTCTGTGTAGGCGATTGAGGACATTTTACACAGGTTTTGATATCCGTTTTTGTTTTTAGCCAACAACACTATTTGGTATCCGTTGTCTTTTACACTTTTGCTAATCCGGTCATCACAAACAAAAAATTCGCAGCCGATTATGGGTTTTATTTCTTTCTCCTCGGGTACCTCTCCTTTTTCAATTAGTACCTTATTTCGTTCTTTAACCCCAGTATTATGGGCTTTTATTTCCTTGACAAAGTGAAAAGCCCCCATCATATTAGCATGGTCCGTAAGTGCAACAGCCGTCATCTTGTTTTTAGCCGTAGCCTGCACCAAATCCTTGATATTTATGGTTGACTGGAGTACCGAAAATTGAGAATGGTTGTGTAAATGCACAAAAGGGGCATCGGCCAAATTGGCAATATTCTCTTTGATTTCGGCTTGTGAAATACCGGTATCTTTTTGCCAGAGGGCGTCTGCAATTTTCTTTGACGCCTTTTTTAGGTTGATATGTTTTAAGCCGATAAGTTGAATTTCCTTAGGATTGGCCTCCGAAAAATTTTCGAAATAATCCGATGGAGCATCCAAAACTTCTTTTGTATAGTGCTGCCGACGAACCAACTCCAGAAAGCAGCGCGTGGTAGCTTCAACGTCTGCCGTGGCATTATGGGCCTCATTAAAAGGTTCTTTAAAGAGGTATTCATGCAATTCGGTTAGTGTAGGCAACTTAAACTTTCCACCCCGACCTCCGGGAAGCTGACAAAGCGCAGCGGTTTCCTCGGTACAAGTGTCCAAAACCGGTAATTCTTGCAATGGGTTGGCTACTTGAAGCCTGTGAAACTCAGCCCCCATAATGTTTACATCAAAACCTACATTCTGACCTACAATAAACTTTGCTTTGGAAAGCGCAAGATTAAATTTCTCCAACACCTCAGCTAAGGGTACCCCTTCCTTTTCAGCCAATGCAGTAGATATGCCATGGATTTGCTCTGCATCGTACGGAATATTAAAGCCATCGGGGCGAACCAGAAAATCCTGATGCTCTACCAAAACTCCCATGGCATCATGTACCTGCCATGCAATCTGTATGCAACGAGGCCAGTTGTCCGTGTCGGTAATTGGTGCATCCCAACGTTTGGGCAGCCCGGTGGTTTCAGTATCAAAAATCAGGTACATGGGTTTGTTGTTCGTTGTCCGTACTTTGTATGTCAATTAAAAGGACTATAAAATTATAAAAACTTACTGCTTTTGTCAGGGTTAGTTTTTAGGAGTTATTAACTTAAGGTTAAGAGTCTCATTTTTAAGTAAATCCTTAGAATTTATAAGGTTTCTCTTGGTTAATTGTTAAGCTATTTTTTTAACATTGCTATATGCTCAATTCAAAAACTTTATGACAAGTAAATACATTTATTGTGTTTTGATTAGTTTCATTTATATTGTTCACGGGTCTGACAAGATGTATTCCCAACAAGTTAAATTCGGGATTGCTGGAGGTGTTTTAAATGGCTCAGGAAAGGTAGAAGGTGAAGATTTCTTAATAACCACCTCCAATACCAGATTTTATTTAGGATTTTATTCCAATATACCAATTAGCGAATTTATAAGTATAACCCCTGAATTAGACTACAGTAATTATAACAGCGGTAGTGTTTATTTTTTTTCTCTTCGGTTAAATTATTATCTAAATGAAAAATTCTATATTCAAGCAGGACCTCAATTATCTCATCTAACAAGTCATTTGTCTCAAAACGCCAAAAAAACTGGAATTGATATTAGTTTGGGCGTTGGGCGCGATATTACAGATCACTTTCATCTTCAGGCTAGATATGCTTTCGAGCTTTCTAATAGATTAATTGATGATCCTGATACAACCGCTAGACTAGGGTGGCTGCATGTTGGTATTGGCTATACTTTTTAAATGGAGTAACAAGATTTAATATTAAATTATGACAGACTTTTTTCTTTTAGGCTCACTAATACTTTTGGTAGTAGGGTTGGCTTACTTTTTTTTCCCACCAAAGGGAATTAATCAGGTGTACGGCTATCGCACTCCATCTTCAACCAAAAATGACCAAAATTGGGAAGTGGCCAATACATGGGCATCCCGTTTGTTTTTGATTCTCAGCATAGTAATGTGCGTCCTGATTTATTTAAACCAAGACTTAAAATTAATGGCTAGTGATGATTTGTTTATTACCAGTTTCTTGAGTGGGGTAGCCATTATCTTTTTAGTAGTGGAAGTAAAACTATGGAATATTAACAGAAGGAAGTAATAAACCTAATCTTACTTAAATCCGGGTACTATTCTCCTTTAAACCGATATTTGGCATATTTCCTTATCAATTTTTTAGTTGCCAATAGTGCAGCTGTTTCAGAACTGGTATTAATTGTAGGTATAGAATGATTTTTGTCAAAAGCAGTTCCCTGTTCCTCCAAAAGGGAATTAGCACTGGAAGAAGACAACTCAATTCCCTTCGGCAGGTAATATATCTTAATCGCCACCATTGACTCATTTCGCGTATAGTCATCGGGATTATCTGTTGGTATAGTTAAAGGACCAACCTGCGAACTAAGTACTTTAACCTCAATGTTTATAAGATAATCACATTTAGTGACCTCCCATAAGTCCATAAGTGCTTCTTTATCCAAGTCAAACGGAATATTAGGTTCCATTACCCTACTTCTTCTTAGGGTATGGATCTCCATTAAGGAATCGCCCAATACCTTTTGAAATTCTTCTTTCGCTAAATTGTAAAGTTTACCATCTACAAATCTTTTATTCGCCTTAGTATCATTTAAAATCCACTTCCCGGTTCTAAAGTCCAAATATTTCCCGGATTCAAAAATATAAGTGTATTTGGGACCGGCGCATGATAAAAAGGAAATTACAGAAAGAAGGGTCAAAACGACCAAGTAAAACCTTTTAATACACTTCATAAAACCCCTTTTTTAAAAACCGATATGCAAATTTTAACCAATAAGATAAATGTGGTCTAAAAGTAATACAAATATTAAAATAGAATTTCTATATTTGCACCCGCTTTCGAAAGAAAGATGAGATAAGATTTCCGCCTTCGCGGAAATAAAAATAAATTGAATTAATAATCGGGGTCGGGCACCCTACTAAATTAATGTGATATGCCAGTAAAAATTAGATTACAAAGACACGGAAAAAAAGGAAAACCATTTTATTGGGTAGTTGCGGCAGATAGCCGTGCTAAACGTGATGGTAAATACTTAGAAAAATTGGGAACATATAACCCAAACACCAATCCAGCTACCATAGATCTTAACATAGACGGTTCTGTGAAATGGTTACAAAACGGAGCTCAACCGTCTGAAACAGCAAAGCGCATTTTATCTTACAAAGGAGTTCTTTTGAAGCATCACTTATTAGGTGGTGTTCGTAAAGGTGCTTTGACTGAAGAGCAAGTTGAAGAAAAATTCAACGCTTGGTTAGAGGAAAAAGCGAAAATTGTTGAAAATAAAGTTGAAGGTTTATCAAAAGCGCAAGCTAAAGCTAAAGCTGACGCTTTAAAAGCAGAAAAAGAAGTAAACGAAAAACGCGCAATGGCTGCAGCCGAAGCTGCTGCACCTCCTGTTGTTGAGGAAGTAGTAGAAGAAGTTGCTGAAGTTGTAGAAACTGCATCTGAAGAAGTTGTTACAGAACCAGAAACATCTGAGGCTGTTGCCCCTACCGAAGAAGCTGCTCCTGCCGCTGAAGAAGTTGCACCCGCTACAGAAACTGAAGCCGCTTCAGAAGAAGAAAAATAAGAACCAAAACCAATGCAAAAAGACGATTGTTTCTATTTAGGCAAAATCGTTTCCAAGCATAGTTTTAAGGGCGAGGTACTAATAAAATTAGATACCGACGAACCCGAAGCGTACGAAAAAATGGAATCAGTGTTGGTCCTCCTTGGAGGCAATCTAATTCCATTTTTTATTAAGAAATCCCAACTGCACCGGTCGGAACTATTACGGGTTCGCTTTGAAGAAGTAGCTAATGAAGCCGATGCAGATCGTATTATGGGATCCGAGGTGTATTTACCACTAAAATTTCTGCCCAAACTCACCGGAAATAAGTTTTATTACCATGAAGTTATTGGGTTTTCTCTCCAAGACAGCCTTCATGGCAACATCGGTATTATTCAAAGCATTAATGATACCACAGCACAGGCCTTATTTGAAGTTTTAAAAGATGATAAACAATTGTTGATTCCCATCAATGATCACATCATTACCAAAGTGGACAGGGAAACCAAAACCATCTTTGTAACTACTCCCGAAGGTTTGGTGGATTTGTATCTGAATTCTTAACAGAAACTTCTTTCGGGAGAAACGGAGGTTGTCCCGCCTGGGATTAGATGCTCTACAAGATAAAAATGACCAGACATAAGTTAAAATCTCAACAAGCATATGAGTTAAAAATCCCATATAAAAGATGCTATTTTATTCAAAAAATTC
Organism: Arenibacter sp.; assembly: GCA_041747755.1. GTDB lineage: Bacteria > Bacteroidota > Bacteroidia > Flavobacteriales > Flavobacteriaceae > Aurantibrevibacter. Next base: position 9,273 of record JBGTEN010000082.1, read on the forward strand.
TACTAGCTTTAACTGACAATTAATAAACTTCACTTCAACTTAAAAAACAAAATAGAGGGGCCATTTATGATACATCCCAAAACTGAACTAAAGTTCATAAACAGTGAAGTTGGCTACGGTGTTGTAGCCACTGAGTTCATTCCTGCCGGCACCATTACATGGGTTTTAGACAAGCTGGATCGGGAATTTAGTCCATCGGAAGTGCAGTCTTTAGAGCCTTTGTACCAAAATATTCTGGATACATATACCTACAGAAATAATAAGGGAAACTTTGTTCTTTGCTGGGACAATGGGCGCTATGTAAACCACAGTTTTAATTCTAACTGCCTTACCACAGCTTACGATTTTGAGGTGGCTATAAGAGACATTGCTCCTGGGGAACAACTTACAGATGATTATGGCTATCTTAATATTCCGCATCCCTTTAAAGGAATGGATGAAGGTACGCGACGAAAAGTGGTTTATCCGGATGACCTTCTTAAATATTACAAAACCTGGGATAAAAAGTTGGTAAAGGTATTTCCATTCATTCCTCAAATTAAACAACCGCTGCGATCCTTAATTACCGACCAGTTATGGCATGAGGTTAAAATTGTGGCAGAAGGAAGAAAGGAAATGGAATCTATTTTAAAAAACTATTACAACGCAACAAATCATGTAGATTAATTGTAGTATAGAATAAAAACTGTTTAATACAGGTTTCCTAAGTAACTAGAAACTATAATTTTTAGGCTTAACTACTATTACAATACTTATGGCGTTAGGGATTGAAGTGAAAATCCTTTTTTAACGTTTAAAAAGCGTTAAAAAAGATTATAGCGAAAAGCCCGACCCTTGTGGTAACGCCCTCTAAATGATTTTTTTAACCCCTTATCTCCAAAATTCATTAGTTTTTCTAACTCAAGGCTTCTCGGCAATATGCCAAACACTTTTTTACCTCAGCTATATCATCTGAATTTTCAGGGATGTCATACTCCAACTCTATGGTTGCAGGGAACTTATAGGCATTATCACGCATAAGCTGAAGGGCCTCTTTAATAGGGGTATTTCCTGAACCCCACAACAAATTTGCTCCTCCATTTTCCTTGTTTTGTCGGTCTTTAACATGCATACTCTTAATATGGCTGTGCTTTGTTTTGATGATGTCCAATGCTCCGGAATTACCTGCCGCCACATAATGTCCAAGATCTAAATTTAAAGCATTAAACTCCGATTGTTCCAAAGCCCTATCCCAAAAGGTTGGAGTTTGTTGTTCGTGTCCATGATAGGCAACATAAACACCATGTTTTTTAGCCAGGTTACCTAACTTCTCAGTATGTGCATCATCTCCGGGATGCTCCAAGGTTATGTGGCTGGCACCTAAAATTTTTGCAACCTGCATCCCCCATTCTATTTCTGCATCGGTATTATCTTTTTCAAAAGCCCGTGGCTTAAAAGCATATATAGTTACTCCTGCATCGTTATACATTTTTCGCAAGGCAACAAACTTGTCCATGGATACAGTGGCTCTCCATTCTGCAACCGTTTTGTTATAAGCTACAGATAGTTCTTGCAACTTTGTAAGTTCCCTTTCCTGATCTTCTGTTAATTGATCACCGTTTCTTTTGGCTCTCATTAAGCCAAAATAAGCTCTCCGATCTACCGGATTATCGGGTTTGCCGGCATAAGACTCCGCAGGATCTCCCATGAGTTCAATTGCACTAATACCGCAATCTAATATATATTTCAAAGTAGCTTCTGCACTTTGATCGGGCATGCTCCTAAAGGAATAGGTAATAACCCCTATCTGCACTCCGTTAATAAGGCTATTTGGTTTATTCTCGGTTTTGAATAAGTGGTTTGCTCCAAAAACGGAGGGACCAATCAACGCCGTACCAGCAGCAAAGGCTCCGGACGTGGTTATGAATTTTCTTCTGCTAAACGAATTCTTCTTTGTATTCATGGCTACTCAGTTTTGGTGGTTCTATTTTGATGTAATTCTATTATCATCTTCTTTCTTTGCAAACACTTTCAATTCACGAATATTCCAGGGAATAGCAAGACCATCTTCTCTTTTTTCTGCATCTCCGGTTTGGCGAATACGCAAAAACCGCCCACTCTCAGGAGCAAAAGAAAGTAGCGTATTAGTTTCTTCTCCTTTTCCCTGAGCAACTGTTTTCCACCTTTTCCCGTCCAAAGAAACAGCAATCTCATAAGCAATGGGATATGTTGGTATGGATGGGAGCGGATTGCGCCAAGGTCCTCGACGTATGGGCGGCGAATTATAATGAATTTCGGAAAAACTGACTTTCTCCGGTAGTTCAATTTGAAACCACATTCCATTTTTCTGAATCTCACCCGTAGTCCAGCCCTCAAAATTAAAAGCACTTTTTGGAGCGCCGGTACCTCCTATTCTAGTGGGTGCTGTATGGCTGGCTGTTATTTTCCAATCGTCTTGCGGGATAAGCGTTTGAGGTACGGAGGCGACTAACTTATCATATTTATAAGGTCCTTTTTGATTTACTGTCTTTTTACGGACTTTAGCCACATCTTCTGCCGAAACCATAGAAGCTTCATTGGTTAAATTTAATCGGATATAGGAGGTTATCGCTGCTATCCATTCATCCGATTGTTCTTCCATACCAACCATAATTCCACCGGGATACGTCTTTCCTTCAATAGGCCCTTCCAACCCGCGAAGTACCGTTTTTATGGTATACTCCGGATGAGCTTGTACCCGTGGTGAACCGGTTAACGGTGGCGCCATAACTAGGCCATTACCCAAGGGGGTTCCTGTACCATCAGCCCCATGGCATTGCACACACAGTTCATTAAAAATCACC